>DATKFT010001200.1:0-1702 GCA_035544335.1 Pseudorhodoferax sp. | reverse complement strand
GACATTCCGATGGACCATGGTCTCGTGCGCAAACGCCGATGCAAGTCCGCGTGGCGCGCTGGTCGCGCCGCGCAACAAGCGTTCCCAATTGCAAGCGGATCGAACAGTTCACGATGAGCCGGCATGGATGCCCATCACGTTGTTGCAAGTGCTCACAGCGTGCCCGCCCCCTTGCTCCTGGTGCATCGCCTAGAACATCTGGACGCGCCCCGACCCCGATATCCCCCCAAATGGCCCCCGATTTCCGCTGGCGCAAGCGCGCCGCTGCTCGCAGCATGCAGGCATGGCGGCATTGGAACGATCGGATGTGCTGGGAGGACCCATGGAGCCACCACCGCAAGCGGCCGAAGCCGAACGGCAGCGCCAATGGACGCTGTCCAAGGTCATGCTGCGCGCGGTCGTGGGCGGCCAGACCTACGACACCGTGGCGGCCGCCCACGGCCTCACACGCACGGCGGTGGAGCGGCGCATCAAGGCGGTGGCGCTGGCCATCGCGGCGAGCACCGGCATCCAGGGCCTCAACACCGACGGCGTGACCTCGGTGCGGCGCCTGCGCCTGCATGCGGATGCCGTGCTGCAGGCGCTGGGCACACTGGTTTTGCGCGAGCCGAGCCCCGCCCGCACCATCCACATCCTCAACGCCGACGAAGTGGCCACCGGGGCCGCGCGCATCCGCGCCCGCAGCGCGCAGCCGCTGGAAGACACGGCCCTGTACTACCTGCTGCTGGCCACCGGCGCCCGCCCGCTGGAGATCGCGCGGCTGGAGGTGCGCGACTACCTGCAGGCCGACGGCACGGTGCGCGGCTGTTCCGTGCTGCGCGCCGAAGTCGCCATCAATGGCCGGCCCCGCCCGCTGCTGCTGCGCAGCCGCCACCTGCTGGACGCGCTGGACGCCTACCTGGCCGAGCGCATCGCGCGCCGGCTGGGCCTGGCCCGGCCCGGCGCGCTGGACTACCGGGGGCTTGATCCACATAGCCGCCTGTTCCTCTCCGCCAGCGGCACGGGTTTCGAGATCAGCCCCTACGGTGCCGAAGGCCAGCGCCGCTTTCGCTGCCGGTCGATCCAGGAGGTCTACCGCAAGCTGTTCCACCACGCCGGGCTCAAGCAGGTGACTGCCTTGAACGCGCGCCACACGGTGGCCGACCGGCTCTACGCCCGGGGTGCCGACGAATGCCAGGTGGGCCTGCTGCTGGGCATCGCCGACCGCAGCGCGGTGCGCGAGCAGTTCCCACGGCGCCCGCCGAGCCTGGAGGCGCTGACCGATGAACTGGTGTGAGCCAGCGCCCAACGGTATGGCCGACACGGAGGCCGCGCATTTCCTGATCCGCGATCGGGTCTGGTACGCGAGCGATTCGGCGCTGCAGACCCTGCTGGCCCTGGTCCATGCCAGCGGCGAGCGGCCTCGCTGCCTGTGCGTTCCGGACGGCGTCGAGATGTACGTGGCCCGCCACCAGCGCTACCTGGTCAAGCGCATGCCCGACACCGGCCACCTGCACCACCCCGGCTGCACGTCCTGGGAGCCTGACGCCCAGTCCTCGGGCCTGGGCCGCTTGATGGGCGATGCGGTGCGCGAGACCGAGCCGGGCCGCGTCGAGCTGCGCGTCGGCTTTGCGTGGTCGCGGCTGCCGGGCCGCGCCGTGGAGCGCGGCGAGTCAGGTGACGCGGCCGATGTCGCCGTGCCTCGGCCCCGGATGTCGTTGCG
>DATKFT010001199.1:0-8899 GCA_035544335.1 Pseudorhodoferax sp. | reverse complement strand
ACGACCATGTCGTGCGCTTCGCGATGATCGAGACCGCGCAGGCGCTGGACAACCTGGACGAGATCCTGTCCGTCGAAGGCCTGGACGCGGTCTACATCGGCCCTTCGGACCTGTCGCTGTCGCTGGGCTGCCGCCCCGTGTTCGACGACGTGGACCCCAAGGCCCAGCAAGCCATCGAGCACATCCTGGCGCGCGCCAAGGCGCATGGCGTGGTCGCCGGCATCCACAACGGCAGCCCGCGCGTGGCGCTCGCACGCCAGGCCCTGGGCTTCCAGTTCCTGACGGTCGGCTCCGATGCCAGGCTCATGGCGGCCGGCGCACAGCAGACCGTGGCGGCCATGCGTGCGCAGGCACCGGCACAGGCCGGCGGCAGCTACTAGCCATTCACCACCAACGGAGGAGACATCCCATGCACCAAGAAAGCCGCAGACGCTTCATGCAGACCGCCGCGGGCACGGCACTGAGCGCGGCCGCCGGCCTGGCCGGTGCGCAGTCCTTCGACTTCAGGCCTGCCCAGCGCTACCCCGACCCCAACGTCTTCATCCTGGACCCGAGCTTTGCCAAGTACCGCATCTACAGCAGCACGATCGAGCAGCTGGGCACGGGCATGCGCTGGGCCGAGGGCCCGGTCTACTTCCCCGAGACCGGCACGCTGATCCTGTCGGACATCCCGAACAACCGGCTCATGCAGTACGAGGAGAAGACCGGCAGGTTCTCGGTGCACAAGGAGAACGTCAACTACGCCAACGGCAACACGCGCGACCGCCAGGGCCGGCTCATCAGCTGCGAGCACTCGCTCACGCGCCGCGTGGTGCGCACCGAGAAGGACGGCAGCATGACCGTGCTGGCCGACAGCTTCGAGGGCAAGCGCCTGAACGCGCCGAACGACATCGTCGTCAAGTCGGACGACAGCATCTGGTTCACCGATCCGCTGTTCGGCATCAGCGGCGAATGGGAAGGCGCGCGCGCCAAGCCCGAGCAGGCCACGACCAACGTCTACCGCATCAAGGACGGCAAGATCACGGCCGTCGTGACCGACATCTTCAACCCCAATGGGCTGGCCTTCTCGCCCGACGAGAAGAAGCTCTACGTGGTCGAGTGGAAGGGCACGCCCAACCGCAGCGTGTGGAGCTTCGACGTCTCGGCCGATGGCAGCACGCTGTCGAACAAGACCAAGCTCATCGACGCGGCCGGCCCGGGCGCCTTCGACGGCTTTCGCGTGGACCGCGACGGCAACCTGTGGTGCGGCTGGGGCTTCACGGGCGCCTTCGCGGCCGAGCCCAGCGACATCGGCGGCGGCATGAAGGCCCACCTGCCCCTGGCGAAGTCCGAGGAGATGGACGGCGTGAAGGTGTTCAACAAGGACGGCAAGCCCATCGGCTTCATCCGCCTGCCCGAGCGCTGCGCCAACCTGGAGTTCGGCGGACCCAAGCGCAACCGGCTCTACATGGCCAGCAGCCATTCGCTGTACGCGCTCTACGTCGAGGCGCACGGCGCGGTCTGAACGGCCGGCGCGGGCCGCGGCGGGCTACGGCCCGCTGGCCCGCCAGCCCGGAATCAGGGCTTGCCGAAGCCGTAGCGGCCCAGCACCTGCTGGCCCGCAGCGGAATTGACGAAGGCGATGAAGTCGGCCGCCGCGGCCTTGTGCTTGCTGTCGGCCACCACGGCGATCGGGTAGGACACGGGCGTGGCGCCCTGCGGCGAGGCCACGATCTTGACCTTGTTGCCCGCGATCGTGGCATCGGTGCGGTAGACGAAGCCGGCCTCGACCTCGCCGCGGCTCACGTAGTCCAGCACCTGGCGCACGCTGTCGGCCTGCACGAACTTGGGCTCCAGCACATTCCACAGGCTCACGGCGTCCAGCACCTCCTTGGTGTAGCGGCCCACGGGCACCGTGGCCGTCTTGCCCACCGCGATCTTCTTGACGGCCGCGCCGTTCAAGTCCGCCAGGCCCGTGATGCCCGTGCCGCCCTGGCCGGGCTCGATCAGCACCAGGCTGTTGGTCACGAAGTTCTTGCGCGAGCCCGCATCAATGAGCTTTTGCGCGTCGGCGCGGTTCATGGTGTCCTGGTCGGCGCTCGCGAACACGTCCACGGGCGCGCCCTGGCTGATCTGCTGCAGCAGCACGCCCGAGGCCGCGAAGTTGAAGCGCACCGTGGCGCCCGGCTTGCTGGCCTCGAACTTGGGCGCCAGTTCCTTGAACGCATCGGTCAGGCTGGCGGCCGCCGACACCGTGATCTGCTGCGCCCAGGATGCGACGGGCAGTGCCAGGGCCAGAACCAGCGAAGCAACGGTGAACTTGCGCATGCAGAAGACTCCTTGTGGGTTGTGTGGGGGACCAGCTTGGCGTTGTATCTTTTCAAATATAACAGCTGCAAACATCAGGCCATGCGCCCGTCCGCGCGCGTGCCATCCAGTGCGCCCAGGCGCGGTGCGAACCAGCCGATGCGCTCGGTCTGCCGCACATCGAAGCGCGGCACGTAGGGCTTGATGTCCAGCACCGGCGTGCCGTCCACCATGTCGCAGCCGCTGAAGTGCAGCGCCGTGCCCTGCACCGATTCGAGCCGCACGATGGACAGGCCGATGCGGTTGGGCCGCGCCGGCGCACGCGTGGCGAACACGCCGTGGACCGCGTCGTCCAGGAACGGAACCACCTCCAGCCGTTCCTGGCTGCACAGGTGCAGGTGCGTGAGCACGATCAGGAACTCGAAGCCCTCGATGTCGCGCAGGCCCGCGGCGTAGGCGGGCGCGACCGCGATCCAGCCCGATTCCTGCGGCGCGCCGGCGGTCTGGATCGGCGTGCCCTCGGGCGTGGCGAAGCGGCTGTGCACGGTGCCGATGGGCCGGCAGACGATGTCGGTGGGGGACGGTTCCATGGCGTGCTCCTGGTGCATAGGATGGATGATGCTCTTGCCTCTCATTTTCGCTATGTCATACTGGATACAACGATTTCTACAGAGAGAGGAGAAGACGAATGTCCACGAGATCCATGCCCCGACAACAGCTTGCCCTGGTGGCGACCGTCCTCGCGCTGAGCGCCTGCGGCGGCGGCGGCGGTGACGACGCCAGCGTGCGCATCGGCGGTGCGCTCGACCGCCCGACCAGCGTCGACGCGGCCACGCTGGCCCAGCGCCCAGGCGTCACGCAGAACGTGCAGTTCATCAGCGGCAACGGCACGCAAAAGCGCAGCTACATCGGGGTGGACCTCTGGACCCTGCTGTCCGACCTCGGCATCCAGGTCGACGCCGCGGCCCGCAACGACGCGCTGAACCGCTACGTGCTGGCCACGGGCGCGGACGGCTACCGCACCGTGTTCGCACTCGGCGAGCTGAACCCGACCCTGGGCAACAAGGGCAGCATCCTGGCCTACCTGGACAACACCAGCGGTACGCCGGCCCCGATCGACGCGCAGGACGGACCCTTCCGCGTGACGGCGCCTGGCGACGTGCGCGGCGGCCGCTACGTCTCGCAGCTCGTGCGCCTGGACGTGCTGCCCTCGGGCTCCACCGCACGCGGCACGGGGGGCGGCCTGTCGCCCAACTTCAGCGTCTCCGGCGCCGTCGGTACGCCCACCACCTTCGATCTGGCCAAGCTGCAAAGCCTGCCCGCCACCACCGTCACCGTGGGCAACAGCGCCTACACCGGCGTGAGCCTGTGGCATCTGCTGGACAGCGTGACCGGCCTGCGTCCCGACACCAGCGTCAAGAACCCGCAGAACAGCATGTACGTCGTGGGCACCGGCGGCGATGGCTACAAGGCCATGGTTTCGGTTGGCGAGATCCACCCGAGCTTCGGCAACCGCGATGCGCTGGTGGCCTACGCCGTCGATGGCCAGCTGCTGGACCGCAACGGCATGGCACGGCTGGTGGTTCCCGGCGATGCGCGCGCGAGCCGGCATGTCTCCAACCTCGTCGCGCTCGAGGTGTTCGCGGCGCCCGCCGCGCCCTGACGCAGACCTCTCGCCCCGCGCGCCGCGGGGCTCAGCTGCGCGGCAGCAGGCTGCAGATGCTGCGCGTCAAGCGGCCCGGCGCGCTGGCCGCGAAGCGGTAGTACATGTAGATGCCGTCGCGGCGCCGGTCCAGGATGCCGTTGCGGTACAGGTAGGCCAGGTGCTGCGACAGATTGGGCTGGCTGATCGGCTGGCGCGACAGCAGCTCGCTGACAGTCTGCTCGCCCTCGCACAGCGCGAGCAGCACGCGCAGGCGTGCAGGCGTCGCCATGGCGCCCAGCACGGTGATGGCATCGCTGCCGGTGTCGGCGTCTTCGCACGGGTCGGCATCGGTCTCGATCAGGGATTCGCAATTTTTCATGACACGGATGATGCGGATGGGCAAGCCATCCTATGGTCGCCATCATCCCCCATCGTTATGTTTTTGTGTATATTGCGCAGCAGATTTTCCTTCTGGATTTCCTGACTTCGGGAGCCTTCGCCATGGCCCTTGCGCCCTTTCGCCTCGCCGGCACGGTGCCGGCCGCACCTGCTGCCGCCGGGGGCGGCCTGCGTGGCGCCATGGCGCCGCTGTGCTGCACGCCGCAGGCCGCACCGGCCACCCTGCCCGCGCCGCGGCGCGCCCGGCTGACCGAGCTGGACCCCAACTTCCACTGCTCCATCCTGGGCACCTGCCTGGGCACCGCCGCGCTGCGCAAGCTGGTCGTGCGCAGCCTGCCCGAACTGGACCGCGCACCGGACGTGGAGATCCACCACCATGGCGTGCAGCTGGCCACCGAAGGCGGCGCCGGCGCCAAGCTGCTGCACAAGGCGCTCGACGATGCGCATGCGGTGGCGCTCAAGCGCTTCGCGGCGCTGCGCGATGTCCAGGCACTGGAACAGGCCTGGCAGCAGGCCCTGGCCGCCGGCGAGGTGCCGGGCGCCTACTGGGCCCTCATGACGCATGTCCAGGCCACGCCATCGCTGCGCAAGCAGGCCTTCGGCGACGTGCACATGCTGTCGCACCTGGTCGGCGCCGCCAACCGGGCCGACATCCGGCGCCTGCAAAGCCTCGCGCAGCGCAACGCCGAACTCAGCGAGCAGGTCGAACGCCAGCAGGAGCGGCTGCAGCTGCTCGCGCAGGAGCGCCAGGAGCTGGCCGAACAGCTGGCCGCGCAGGCACTGGCCCTGGGCCAGCGGCCCCAGACCGCCCCTTCAGCGGACGCGGCAGCGCTGCAGGCCGAGCGGGCCGCGCGCGAGCAGGCGCTGGCCCACCAGACCGGCCGGCGCGAGGCGGCCGAATCGCAGCTGCTGGCCGAGCGCAGTGCACGCGAGGCGCTGCAGCTGCGCGTGGGCACCCTGCTCGAGCTGGTCGAGGCCATGCAGGCCGAGCTGCTCGCGCTGGAAGCGCAGCAGGAACCGGGCGCGCCAGGTACCACAGGGACGGGCACCGGCCTGCTGCAGGGCCTGCGCGTGGTCTATGTCGGCGGCCGCCCGGTCTCCAACCAGAGCATCCGCGCCATGGTGCAGTCGGCCGGCGGCGAGTTCGTGCTGCACGACGGCGGCATCGAGCAGCGCAAGGGCCTGCTGGCCGCCACGCTGCCGCGCGCGGACATGGTGGTGTTTCCGGTCGACTGCGTGGACCACGATTCCATGGCCACGGTCAAGCGCCTGTGCGAGCGCCACCAGATTCCGTTCCACGCCGTGCGCAGCGCCAGCGCCGCGAGCTTCGCCGCGCTGCTGGCGCGGCTGGCCCAGGCCCCGGCGCCGGCCCAGCGCCTGTGCCTGCGCCACGGCTGAGCGCCGCAGTCGCCGCGATCGCTCAGGCCCCCGCCGCGAACCTCGCGAGCGCCACCAGGCCGGCGATCAACACCAGCATCAGCACGAAGGCCACGATGGCCAGGGGCAGGAAGCCCACCTGCTCGGTGCGCTTCTCGGCATTGGAACGGCGCCCGCCCAGGCCGATGAAGCTCCAGAGCACGGCGCGCACGGTGCGCAGCAACTTGTTCATGGTGTGACTGTGCCGCAGATCGGCCCGGTTCGAAAGATGCAGTTGTGCGTCCAAGGGCCATAGCAGGCCCGGGAGCGCCCAGGGGTTGCAGACAAGGCACTTCACACGAGGCGCAGCAGCCAGGGCACGAGCAGGCTGGTCAGGATGCCGTTGAGCCCCATGGCCAGCGCGGCGAAGGCGCCGGCCACCGGGTGCAGCTGCAGTTCGCGCGCCATGCCGATGGCGTGCGCCGTGAGCCCCAGCGCCACGCCGCGCACCACGGGGTCGCCATCCACGCGCAGCCAGCGCAGCAGCGGCTGCGACACCATGGTGCCGACGATGCCCGTGATGGCCACGGCCACGGCCGTCAGCGCCGCCACGCCGCCCATGTGCTCGGCCACCGGCATCGCGATCGGCATCGTGGCCGACTTGGGTGCCAGCGATGCCAGCGTTTCCCAGGAGCCGCCCAGCGCCCAGGCGATGCCCACGGCCGAGACGATGGCCGTGGCCGAGCCCACGAGCAGTGCCAGGGCCAGCGGCCGCCAGATCGCGCGCACGCGCGGCCATTGGTGGAACAGCGGCACGGCCAGCAGCACGGTGGCCGGGCCGATCAGCAGCGTGAGCGGCTGCGTGCCGCGCGCGTAGTCGGCATAGGGCGTGCCGGTCGCCACGAGCAGACCCACCAGCACCAGCACCGAGGTCAGCACGGGGATCAGCGTGGGGTGCGCGCCGCTGCGCCGGTACAGCGCCAGCATGGCCAGGTAGACCAGCACCGTGAGCCCCAGCCACCACAGCGGCGCGGCCGCCAGCGCGCTCCAGAGCGCCGTCATCGGGCGCCCTGGCGGCGCAGCAACAGCTTGAGCACCAGCGCGGTCACGACCAGCGTGACCGCGGCGCCCGCGATGCTGGCGACCAGGAAGGGCAGCCATTCGCGCGCCACATGCTCCACGTGCAGCATCACGGCGGCCACCGAGGGGATGAACAGCAGCATCATGTGCGGCAGCAGCGCGCGGGCGCTCTGGTCCAGGCCGGCGGGCACGCGGCGCCAGGCCAGCAGCGCCAGGAACAGCAGCAGCATGCCGACCACGGAACCCGGCAGCGGCCAGCCGGCGAGCTGCACCAGGGCATCGCCCAGGGCTTGCAGCAGGAACAGGGCGGCGAGGGCATACAGCATGGGCTGGCGATGCTAGTGCAAGACGGCACTGCGGGCCACCACCAGTTGCGACGCGAAACAGCGGAGCAGGCTGCGCCCATGCGAGACAATGCCGGCGCCCCGCCCTCCCCCAACGATGAAGCGCTACGAAGCCCTGGCCAGCGACATCGCGGACTCGATCCGCGCGGGCGTGCTGCGCCCCGGCGACCGGTTGGCCTCCGTGCGCCACACCAGCGCCAGCCGCGGTGTGAGCCCCTCCACGGTGTTCCAGGCCTATTACCTGCTGGAGGCGCGCGGCCTCGTGCAGGCGCGCGAACGCTCGGGCTACTACGTGGCGCCGCATGCGCAGCAGGTGCCGCCCGAGCCCGAGGCCGCCTCGCAGCCGCAGGAGGGCTCGGTGGCCGTGGACGTCAGCGCGCTGGTCTTTGACATCCTGGACACCAGCATGACACGCGAGGTCGTGCCCTTCGGCTCGGCCTTCCCGAGTCCGCTGCTGTTCCCGCTGGCCCGGCTGGGCCAGTCGCTGGCGGCCTGCGCGCACGCGCTGGACCCGTGGAGCACCGTGGACGACCTGACGCCCGGCAACATGGACCTGCGCCGGCAGATCGCGCTGCGCTACCTGGCGGCCGGCATGCCGGTCGCGCCCGACGAGATCGTCGTGACCAACGGCGCGCTGGAGGCCTTGAACCTGTGCCTGTCGGTGCTCACGCGGCCCGGCGACGCCGTGCTCGTGGAGTCGCCGACCTTCTACGCCGCGTTGCAGGCGCTGGAGCGGCTGGGCCTGCAGGCCATCGAGGTGCCCACGCACCCGCGCGAGGGCATGGACCTCGCGGCGCTGGAACAGGCCATCGCGCGGCACCGCCCCAAGGCCTGCTGGCTCATGAGCAACTTCCAGAACCCGCTGGGCAGCCTGATGCCCGAGGAGCGCAAGCGCGCACTCGTGGAACTGCTGGCCCGCCACGCGCTGCCGCTCATCGAAGACGACGTCTACGCCGAGCTGTACTTCGGCGACAAGCGCCCGCCGCCGGCCAAGGCCTTCGACACCCAGGGCCTGGTGCTGCACTGCTCCTCGTTCTCCAAGTCGCTGGCGCCGGGCTGGCGCATCGGCTGGGCCGCGCCGGGACGCTATGCCCAGGCCGTCGCGCGCGCCAAGCTCACCTCCACGCTGGCCACGGCCGTGCCCACGCAGATGGCGCTGGCGCGCTACCTGGAGCGCGGCGGCTTCGACAAGCACCTGCGCAAGCTGCGCCAGACCCTGGCCACGCAGCAGGCGCAGTTCATGCACGCGCTGGGCCGGCATTTCCCGCCCGGCACGCGCGCCACGCGGCCGGCCGGTGGCTACTTCCTGTGGGTGGAGCTGCCGCGGCAGGTCGATGCGCTCGCGCTGCACCGCCAGGCGCTGGCCGAGGGCATCAGCCTGGCACCCGGCCCGATCTTCTCGGCCAGCCGCGGCTTCACGCACTGCATCCGGCTCAACTACGGCCACGCCTGGAACGCGCGCAGCGAGCAGGCCCTGGCCACGCTGGGCCGGCTGGTGCACGCAGCGCTCTGACAGGCACAGGGGCGCCATGCAGCTGCTGCGCATCCACCACGTGGCCATCATCTGCGCCGACTACGCGCGCTCCAAGCACTTCTACACCCAGGTGCTGGGCCTGCGCATCCTGGCCGAGCACGAGCGCGCCGAGCGCCGCTCGCACAAGCTGGACCTGGCCCTGCCCGACGGCAGCCAGCTCGAGCTGTTCAGCTTTCCCGATCCGCCGCCGCGCGCCTCGCGGCCCGAAGCCCAGGGGCTGCGCCATCTCGCGTTCGCAGTCGCCGACGTGGCCCG
>DATKFT010001198.1:0-6574 GCA_035544335.1 Pseudorhodoferax sp. | reverse complement strand
GGCCGAGCGCTACGTGCTGCTGGGGCCTTCGGGCTGCGGCAAGTCCACGCTGCTCAAGGCGATCGCGGGCTTCATCGCGCCCGTGGAAGGCGAGATCCGGCTCGACGGCAAGCGCGTCACGGCCCCGGGCCCCGACCGCATCGTGGTGTTCCAGGAGTTCGACCAGCTGCCGCCCTGGAAGACCGTGCGCGAGAACGTGGTGTTCCCGCTGCTGGCCTCGCGCACGCTGCCGCGCAAGGAGGCGACCGAGCGCGCGCTGCACTACCTCGACAAGGTGGGCCTGTCCAAGTTCGCCGACGTGCACCCGCACCAGCTCTCGGGCGGCATGAAGCAGCGCGTGGCCATCGCGCGTGCGCTGGCCATGCAGCCGCGCGTGCTGCTCATGGACGAGCCCTTCGCGGCGCTGGACGCGCTGACGCGCCGCAAGATGCAGGAGGAACTGCTCGCGCTGTGGGACGAGGTGCGCTTCACGCTGCTGTTCGTGACCCACTCCATCGAAGAGGCGCTGGTGGTCGGCAGCCGCATCGCGCTGCTGTCGCCGCACCCGGGCCGCATGCGCGCCGAGATCAACAGCCACGCCTTCGACCTGCAGAGCACGGGCGGCGCGGCGTTCCAGGCCACGGCGCAGCGCATCCACCACCTGTTGTTTGAGGAAGTGACGACATGAGCGCACACGGCGAGGGGCCCCGCAGCGCGGGGATCGACGACAGCGCGAGTGGCGCAAGCCACCGACCCGCGCGCCATGCGCCGCTGCACGACGGTGCGGAGGTGGCGGTATGAGCGCATTGAATCCCCCCGTGCGGCCCGAGGCCGAATGGCCGCTCGCGCCCTACACCGAGGGCAGCGTCGAGCGCGCGCTGCCGCTCTCCACGCGCCTGTGGCAACAGGCCTGGCTGCGCAAGGGCCTGATCCTCGCGGTGCTGGCCGTTCTCTGGGAACTGCTCGCGCGCTGGCAGGACAACGACCTGCTGCTGCCCACCTTCAGCGCGACGATGGTCGCGCTGGTCGAGGGCTTCGCCAGCGGCGAGCTGCTGGGCCGCGTGGCCATCTCGCTGTCGGTGCTGCTGCAGGGCTACGTGGCCGGCGTGCTGCTGGCCTTCGCGCTGACGCTGCTGGCCGTGTCCACGCAGCTGGGCCGCGACCTCTTGTCCACGCTGACCTCGATGTTCAACCCGCTGCCGGCCATCGCGTTGCTGCCGCTGGCGCTGCTGTGGTTCGGCCTGGGCCGCGGCAGCCTGGTCTTCGTGCTGATCCATTCGGTGCTGTGGCCGCTCGCGCTCAACACCTTCGCGGGCTTCCAGGGCGTGCCCGAGACGCTGCGCATGGCCGGGCGCAACTACGGCCTCAGGGGCCTTTCCTACGCGCTGCAGATCCTGGTGCCGGCCGCGCTGCCGGCGATCCTGTCGGGCCTGAAGATCGGCTGGGCCTTCGCCTGGCGCACGCTGATCGCGGCCGAGCTCGTGTTCGGCGCGAGCTCGGGGCAGGGCGGGCTGGGCTGGTACATCTTCCAGAACCGCAACGAGCTCTACACGGACAAGGTGTTCGCGGGGCTGGTCACCGTGGTGCTGATCGGCCTCGCGGTGGAGACCCTGGGCTTCGCCACGCTGGAGCGGCTCACGGTGCGGCGCTGGGGGCAGCAGCGCTGAGCCTGCAACGGCAGGCCAAGGTGGGGTACAAGGGCGGGAACCACCACCGCCCCGTTCCCGCACCATGACCGACCTCCAAGAACGCAGCCTTTCCCTCCTGGCCGGCCTGGGCGTGGACCGCACGCCGCTGGCCGCCGGCCCGCTGGCGGTCCGCTCGCCCGTGGACGGCGGCCTGCTGGCCGAACTGGCCATCGCAGGCCCGTCCGAGGTGGCCGGCGTCGTCGGCATGGCGCGCAGCGCCAGCCTGGCCTGGCGCGACGTGCCGGCGCCGCAACGCGGCGAACTCGTGCGCCTGCTCGGCGAGGAGCTGCGCGCGGCCAAGCCACAGCTCGGCGAGCTGGTCTCGATCGAGGCCGGCAAGATCGGGACCGAGGGTCTGGGCGAGGTGCAGGAGATGATCGACATCTGCGACTTCGCGGTCGGCCTGTCGCGCCAGCTCTACGGCCTGACCATCGCATCCGAGCGGCAGGGCCACCGCATGATGGAGACCTGGCATCCGCTGGGCGTGGTGGGCGTCATCACGGCCTTCAACTTCCCGGTGGCCGTGTGGGCCTGGAATGCGGCGCTGGCCCTGGTCTGCGGCAACGCCGTGGTCTGGAAGCCCTCGGAGAAGACGCCGCTGACGGCGCTGGCCTGCCAGGCCATCTTCGAGCGTGCAGCGCGGCGCTTCGGCAAGGCGCCGGCGCAGCTGAACCAGGTCGTCGTGGGCCTGCGCGAGACCGGCGAGGCCCTGGTCGACGATGCGCGCGTGGCCCTGGTCTCGGCCACGGGCAGCACGCGCATGGGCCGCGCAGTGGGGCCGCGCGTGGCGCAGCGCTTCGGCCGTTCGCTGCTGGAGCTGGGCGGCAACAACGCGGTCATCGTCACGCCCAGCGCCGACCTGGACCTCGCGGTGCGCGGCATCGCCTTCGCGGCCGTGGGCACGGCCGGCCAGCGCTGCACGAGCACGCGCCGGCTCATCGTGCATGCCAGCGTCAAGGACGCGCTGGTGGCCAGGCTCAAGACCGCGTTCGCGGGCCTTGCGATCGGCAACCCGCTCGAGGCCGGCACGCTGGTCGGGCCGCTGATCGACCGCCCGGGTTTCGAGGCCATGCAGGCTGCGCTGGCCGCGGCGCGCGCCGAAGGCGGCGTGGTGACGGGCGGCGAGCGTGTGCTGGCCGAGGCCTGGCCCGAGGCCTTCTACGTGCGCCCGGCCATCGTCGAGATGCCCGCGCAGACCGCCACCGTGCGCCACGAGACCTTCGCGCCCATCCTCTATGTGCTGGCCTACAGCGACTTCGACGAGGCCATCGCGTTGCAGAACGACGTGCCGCAGGGCCTGGCCTCGGCCATCTTCAGCAACGACCTGCGCGAGGCCGAGCGCTTCGTCTCGGCCAGTGGATCGGACTGCGGCATCGCCAACGTCAACATCGGCACCTCGGGTGCCGAGATCGGTGGCGCCTTCGGCGGCGAGAAGGAGACGGGCGGCGGCCGCGAGTCCGGCTCGGACGCCTGGCGCGCCTACATGCGGCGCGCCACCAACACCATCAACTACTCGCGCGAACTGCCGCTCGCGCAGGGCGTGCAGTTCAGGCTGTAGCTTGGCTGCGGCACCGTATGCTCGGTGCATGTTTGAGAGCCATGTGCGTCGCTGGGACCTCGTCCCCGATGGACCTGCCATCGCCACCCGCACGGCGCATCTGCTCCCCGTGCGCTGGGCGGGCGCGCCGGCCATGCTCAAGCTGTCCCATGACCCCGAGGAGCGGCGCGGCGGCGCACTGATGGTCTGGTGGAACGGCGAGGGCGCGGCACGGGTGCTTGCCCGGGATGCGCACGCCGTGCTGCTGGAGCGCGCGACCGGCCCCGGTGCGCTGGCCGACATGGCGCGTCAGGGGCAGGACGACGCAGCGTGCCGCATCCTGTGCGGCGTTGCGGCCCAGTTGCACGCGTCGCACGCGCCGCACGCGCCACGCGCCGGGCCGCTGCCCGAACTGGTTCCGCTGGCGCAATGGTTCCGGGACCTCGCACCGGCCGCTGCCAGACACGGCGGCGTTCTGCAGCGCAGTGCGCAAGCCATGCGCCTGCTGCTGGCCGATCCGCGCGAGACGGGGGTGCTGCATGGCGACCTGCACCACGGCAACGTACTCGATTTCGGCGCGCGCGGCTGGCTCGCCATTGACCCCAAGGGCCTGTTCGGCGAGCGCGGCTTCGACTTCGCCAACATCTTCACCAACCCTGACCTGGCCGACCCGAGCCGGCCGGTGGCGACCGAGCCCGGCCGGTTCACGCGGCGGCTCGACGTGGTGGCGCAGGCGGCCGGTCTCGAACGTCAACGGCTGCTGCTTTGGATCCTGGCCTGGGCCGGCCTGTCCGCGTCCTGGTTCCTGGCCGACGGCGATGCCCACGCGGCCATCGGCCTGCAGACGGCCGCGCTGGCCGCTGGCGCCTTGGGTTGGTGACGGCGTGCCGGGTTGCGCGGACAGGGCCGCGCTGATCGGCGCGCAGCCAGCCTTCATGGCGGCGCGCTGGCCGGGGCGCTGCCGGCATCGCGCCCGCGCCGGATGTTGGTCTCGGTGAAGCCCAGCAGTGCCTCCATGGCGCGGCGGGCCTCGTCGGGACGGCGCGCCCAGATCTCGTCGAGCACCGCACGGTGCAGCGGCAGGCTGTGGCGTGGCGCGCCGCTCTGGCGTGTGGACAGCGCGAACGACATGCGCAGCGCCGCCTCGATGGTGGCGCCGAACGCGCTCAGGAAGGGATTGCCCGTGGCCGCCAGGATGGCGCGGTGGAACTCCAGGTCGGGGCCGGCATAGGCGACGGGGTCGGTGCCCGCCGCATCCATGCCGCGGTAGGCGCGTTCGATGCGTGCGATCGCCGCATCCGACGCCGACGCCGCCACGAGTGCGCAGGCGGCCGGCTCGACGATGCGGCGCAACTGCATCAGGTGCTCGGCCATGCGCGGCTGGTCCTGCCCGGACCAGGCCCAGCGCAGTACGTCCTCGTCCAGCATGTTCCAGTGCGCGCGCGCCAGCACGCGCGTGCCCGCCTTGGGCCGCGAGGCGATCAGCCCCTTGGCCTTGAGCCGGGTGAGCGCTTCGCGCACCGAGGTGCGTGCCACGCCCAGCTGATCGGCCAGCGCCAGCTCGGTCGGGATCGCGGCGCCTTCGCCCCACTCGCCGCCGACCACGCGCGCGGCCAGCATCTCGGTGATGGCCAGCGGTCCGCGACGGGCTGCCGTGTCGCCCGCATCGACGGACTTTAAGCCTTTTTTGTCAGACATGATCGATTCTATTCATTGGCTGTTTTATCAGGTAATCGAGGGTTAACCCGCAGATGTTTTGACTTATTTGTCTGTCAAATAGAGGCCAAGGCATTTGCTCAGATGCCAACCGCAGCCGCGCCATGCCTGCGGCCGAGCGCATTGTGCGGTTGGCCGGTGCAGCGCAGCCACGCTTTCGCCCCTCGATTTCCAGGAGACCCCATGCCCAAGACCCTCGCGCGGCTCGCGCTGATCCTCGCCGCCGCGCTGCCGGCCTTGCCCGCCGTGGCCGGGACGTACCCCACCCGGCCGATCACGCTGGTGGTGCCCCAGCCCGCAGGCGGTGCGGCCGACCAGTTCGCGCGGCCGTTCGCGCAGGCGCTGGCACGACGGCTGGGCCAGCCGGTGGTGGTGGACAACCGGGCCGGGGCCAATGGCAACATCGCCGCGTCCTACGTGGCGCGCAACCAGGCGGCCGATGGCTATACCGTGTTCTACGGCTCCATCAGCACGCTGGCCGTGAATCCGCACCTGTACCGGTCCACGGGCTTCGATGCGCTGGCGGACTTCCAGCCCGTCACGCTGACCAACCAGACGCCCAATGTGCTGGTGGTGGGGGCGGCCACGCCGTACAAGACCCTGGGCGAGGTGGTGGCGGCCGCGAAGCAGCAGCCCGGTGTCCTGAGCTACGGGTCTGCCGGCAACGGCAACACCATGCACCTGACCGGCGTGCAGCTGGAAGCGGCCACCGGCGTGCAGCTCATGCACGTGCCCTACAAGGGCGGCCCGGCGGCGCTGCAGGACGTGCTGGCCGGGCAGATCCCGATGATGTTCCACAACCTGTCGGCCGTGCTCGCGCAGGAGAAGGCCGGCCGCGTGCGCGTGCTGGCCGTGGCCGACACCCGGCGTTCCCGGCTGCTGCCGAACGTGCCGACCATGGCCGAGGCCGGCGCGCCCGGCGTGGTGCAGGTGGCCTGGAGCGGCATGCTGGTGCGCAGCGGCACGCCAGCGCCCATCGTCGAGCGCCTGAGCCGCGAGATGCAGGAGATCCTCAAGGACCCGGCTTTCCGCGAGCCGCTGGAGTCCGCCGGCTTCGAGATCCTGAGCTCCACGCCCCAGGCCTTCGCCGAGCGGCTGCGCCAGGACCATGCCGCCATGGGCAAGGTGGTTCAGATCGGCAATGTCAGGATCGACTGAAATGAGACCACCCCGTTTGGATGTCTCACTGCGTGCAGACATCCCATCGCCCTCCAGGGGCGCCGTCAGCGCCCGGGCAGAGCCCGTTGCGCGGCGTCTGCTGGCATGGCCTGCTCCGCGGCCATTCGAATCTTTGCCCGCGCGTCGGTTTCGTGCCCTGCGGGTGATGCACGGCACTTTGGAGAACTGACATGCCTGCCCGCAACCGCTTCAAGCACGCCCTGGCCGCCAGACAGCCACAGATCGGCCTGTGGTCCAGCCTGCCGGACCCCTACTGCGCCGAACTGCTGGCCGGGGCCGGTTTCGACTGGATCATGCTCGACGCCGAACACACGCCCAGCGCGCCGGACAGCATGCAGCGCCGGCTGCAGGCCGTGGCGGCCGAGCATGCGCGAGCGGCCAGCGCCGTGGTGCGTCCGCCGTGGAACGACGCCGTGCTGATCAAGCAGTACCTGGACATCGGCGCGCAGACGCTGCTGCTGCCCTTCGTGCAGAG
>DATKFT010001197.1:0-9375 GCA_035544335.1 Pseudorhodoferax sp. | reverse complement strand
GATGATCCAGGCCGTGAGCTGCGCCACGGTGCCGCAGATCACGATCTACTGCGGCGCGTCGTTCGGTGCAGGCAACTACGGCATGTGCGGGCGCGGCTTCCAGCCGCGCTTTTGCTTCTCCTGGCCCAACGCCAAGACCGCCGTGATGGGCGGCGAGCAGGCCGCCCAGACCATGGTCAACGTGACCGAGGCGGCGATGCGGCGCAAGGGCGGCGAGGTCGACCGCGCCAGGCTGGCGGAGATGGAGCGCCGCATCGTCGAGCGCTTCGACAGCCAGATGAGCGTGTTCACGACCAGCGCGCGCCTGCTCGACGACGCCGTGATCGACCCGCGCGACACGCGCGAGCTGCTGGCCCAGGTGCTGGCCATCTGCCGCGAGGCCGAGCTGCGCCGGCCGCAGCCCATGCAGTTCTCCGTGGCCCGTCCTTGAGGACATACCGATGCAACTGACCCCGGAACATGCCAGCGTGCGCGACACGCTGATCCGCTTCATCGACAAGGAGATCAACCCCTTCGTCGACGCCTGGGAGCGCGACCAGATCTTCCCGGCCCACCAGGTGTTTCGCCGGCTCGGCGAACTCGGAATGCTGGGCCTGACCAAGCCTGCCGAGAACGGCGGCGCCGGCCTGGACTATTCCTTCGGCGCCGTGATGGCCGAGGCCCTGGGCCACATGCATTGCGGCGGCGTCCCCATGGCGATCGGCGTGCAGACCGACATGGCCACGCCAGCGCTGGCGCACCGCGGCAGCGCCGAGCTGCGCGCCGAGTTCCTGGCGCCCGCCATCTCGGGCGAGTACGTCGCCTGTCTGGGCGTGTCGGAGGTCGGCAGCGGCTCCGACGTGGCGTCGATCCGGACCACGGCGCGCAAGGATGGCGGCGACTACCTCATCGACGGCGGCAAGATGTGGACCACCAACGGCACGCAGGCCGATTTCTGCTGTGTGCTGGCCAACACCTCCGAAGGCGCGGCCCACCGCAACAAGTCTCTGATCGTCGTGCCCATGGCAACGCCCGGCGTCAGCGTGGCACGCAAGCTGCGCAAGCTGGGCATGCACGCGTCCGACACCGCGCAGATCCACTTCGACGGCGTGCGCGTGCCGCAGCGCTGGCGCATCGGTGAGGAGGGCATGGGCTTCATCTACCAGATGGAGCAGTTCCAGATCGAGCGGCTCTGGGGCGCGCTCAACGCGGGCGCCATGGCCCAGCGCGCGATCGACACCACGATCGCCTACACGCGCGAGCGCCGCGCGTTCGGCCGCGCCATCCTCGACAACCAATGGGTGCACTTCCGGCTCGCCGAGCTGCAGACCGAGGTGGCGGCCCTGCGCGCACTGAGTTGGCAGGGCGTGCAGGAGGTCGTGGCCGGCCAGGACGCCACGCGCACGGCCACCATGGCCAAGCTCAAGGCCGGCCGCGTGGTCCGCGAGGTGGCCGACGGCTGTCTGCAGTTCTGGGGCGGCATGGGCTACATGGACGACACGCCGGTCTCGCGCATCTTCCGCGACGGCCGGTTGACCTCGATCGGCGGCGGCGCCGACGAGGTCATGCTGCAGATCCTCAGCAAGTTCATGGGCACCTTCCCGAGTCCATGACCGTGGCCGCCACTCCGTTCCACAAGATCCTCGTCGCCAACCGCGGCGAGATCGCGCTGCGCGTCATGCGCAGCGCGCATGCGCTGGGCTACCGCACGGTGGCCGTGTACTCCACGGCCGATGCCGGTGCGCGCCACGTGCGCGAGGCCGGGCAGTCGGTGTGCATCGGCGAGCCGCTGCCTGCGCAGTCTTACCTGCGCGCCGACGCGCTGATCGCGGCTGCGCGGCTGGCGGGTGCCGATGCCGTGCATCCGGGCTACGGCTTTCTGGCCGAGAACGCGGACTTCGCACAGGCCTGCCGCGATGCCGGCCTGGTCTTCATCGGCCCCTCGGCCCAGGCCATCCGCGCCATGGGCCACAAGGCCGGCGCCAAGGCCTTGATGCTGGAGGCCGGCGTGCCCTGCATTCCGGGCTACCAGGGCGAGGACCAGGGCGAGGCGCGCATGGCCGAGGAGGCCGCGCGCATCGGCTACCCCATCATGGTCAAGGCCACGGCCGGCGGCGGCGGGCGCGGCATGCGGCTCGTGCAGCGCGCCCAAGGCTTTCCCGGGCTGTTGCGCAGCGCGCGCTCGGAGGCGCAGAACGCGTTCGGCGACCCCGGGCTGATCCTGGAGCGCGCCATCGTGGCGCCGCGCCACATCGAGATCCAGGTCTTCGCCGACCGGTACGGCAACGCCATCCACCTGGGCGAGCGCGACTGCTCGGTACAGCGCCGCCACCAGAAGCTCGTGGAGGAGGCGCCGTCGCCGGCCGTCGACGCCGATCTGCGCGCGCGCATGGGCGCCGTGGCCGTGCGCGCGGTGCAGGCCATCGGCTACGAGGGCGCGGGCACGCTCGAGTTCCTGCTCGCCCCGGACGGCCAGTTCTACTTCATGGAGATGAACACGCGGCTGCAGGTGGAGCACCCGGTCACCGAGGCCATCACGGGCCTGGACCTCGTGGCCTGGCAGCTGCGCGTGGCCAGCGGCGAGCCGCTGCCGCTCACGCAGGAGCAGGTGCGCTTCCAGGGCCATGCCATCGAGGTGCGGCTGTGCGCCGAGGATGCGGGCCAGGACTTCCTGCCGCAAAGCGGAACGATGGCGCTGTGGCAGATGCCGGCCACGCTGCGTGTGGAGCACGCGCTGCAGTCTGGTGCAGAGGTGCCGCCCTACTACGACTCCATGCTGGCCAAGCTCGTCGCGCACGGCGACACGCGCGAGGCCGCGCGGCGCCGGCTGCTGGCGGGCCTGGAGGACGCGGTGGCCCTGGGCGTCACGACCAACCAGGCCTTCCTGCAGCGCTGCCTCGCGCACCCGGTGTTCGCGGCCGGTGGCGCGACCACGGCCTTTGTCGCCGAGCAGGGGCCGGCCCTGCTGGCGCCCGACGCCGCGCTGCGCGCACGCGCAGCCGCCGTTGCCGCGGCGCTGCTGGAGGAGGGCGCCGCGGCGCCGCAGGCGGAGCCAGCCAGCCTGTCGCATGGCCTGCCCGTGGCGCTGCGCTTCGCGCTCGACGGCCAGGCGCTGGACGCGCGGCTCGTGCAGCCCCGGCGCCACCGGCATGCGGTGGAGATCGACGGTGTGCCATCGCAGGTGGACGTCGAGCAGATCGACGGCCAGATCGCGCAGATCCGCTGCGACGGCCTGGGCGAGCGCGTGGTGTTCCACCGCGACGGCGCACGCCTGCTGCTGCACTACCGGGGCCAGGCGCTGCAGGTGCAGGACCTGACGCGCGCGGCCACCGTGCCGAGCGGTGAACGGGGGGGTGACGGCAGCCTGCGCGCGTCCATGACGGGCCGCGCCGTGGCCGTGCTCGCGGCCGTGGGCGAGCTGGTGCAGGCGGGCCAGCCCCTCGTGACGCTGGAGGCCATGAAGATGGAGCATGTCCATGCCGCCCCCTGCGCGGGCCGGCTGCGCGCGCTGCATGTGGCGGTCGGCGAGCAGGTGGCGGCCGGCCGGCTGCTTGCGCTGGTGGAGGCTGAGACCGGGCCGGCGGCGGCCTGAGTAACCGTCTTGGAAGTCAAGCGCCGTGAAGCGATTTGTCCCAGGGTTTTCCGGCTCGGACCATGGCATTGAGCGTGTGTTGGCGCCAGCGACAATTTGAGCCATGTGCCGAAACTGAAGTGAGCCAGATTGCCCAGGCCGAAGGCCAAACCAGAAGCCGCAAGCAGCTCTTTGTGCTGGTTCACCTGCCGGCCGGCATGTGGCTCAGATCCGCGTCGGCCACAACAGCGCACGCTCATGTTCGCCAATCTGCGCCAAGCTAAGTACCTCAAGGCCTGCAGCCAGGACGGCGCAGCCGTCGCGGAGTTGGCAGGGCGTGCGCAACCCATCGGGCGCGTGCACCACTTCGGCGAGATCGACGCCGAAAACCCGGGCGGCCGCGCTACGACTGCCCGGCCCGGTCGCTGCTGGACATCACGCAAGCCGACGCGGACGCTGTACGCGACTGGCTGCTTGAGGCCGAGTAGAGCGCTGAAGAAAGGCAGCGTCGATCAGAGCCGCCCGCGTTTCACGGAATGCAAGCGGATGTCGGACGCCAGATGGATACGATGTCCTGCCGAAGTCGGCACCTGAACCATCTGGCATGATGCTCGCAAAATAGGAGGGTGCTTGTGCGATCGATAAAAACGTGGATGCTCGCTTTCGCCGTTGCGGTATTTGCGGCAAGTTGCGGCGGAGGTGGCGATTCAGACAACAGCGGTGGTGTCGTTGTGCCTCCAGTAGTGGAGCCCTCACTGGTCGCTCCATCCGTGACGAAACAGCCCCTAAGCCAGCAGGTGAGTGTGGGAACTGCCGTGGCGTTCGTTGTCAGTGCAAGCGGTTCTGATCCATTGCAGTATCAATGGCTGAGAAACGGACAGGACATCGCTGGTGCGACGACGTTCAGCTACGCGATTCCAGATCCGCAGCTGGCCGACAACAACGCGCAATTCGCCGTTCGTATTTCGAATGGGGCGGGAAGCATCACAAGCGACACGGTGACCCTTAATGTTGAAGCAGCGCTGCCTCCAGCAACACTGTCATTCCTCGCTGGGCAGCCGGCTGCAGTGTTCGATTCGACAACAGTGCACGCTGATGGCGTTGGCGCCGTTGCCAGATTCGCTGGTATCGCCAGTATGGTCGCAGACAACAGCGGCAACCTGTTTGTAGCTGGTAATGGCACAGTGCGAAAGGTAGCGCCGGATGGCAGAGTTACGACCATCGCAGGTGCCCCTGGCGTTCAAGACCAAGCAGTAGACGGTGAGGCGACGGTGGCGCGATTCCGTGATTTGCGTGGCATCGTTGCAGATTCCACTGGCCAAATCTTCGTCTCCGACGAAAGCGGAATTCGCAAGGTCACCCAGGACGGGGCGGTGACAACCGTTTTCCCCGCTCAAAGGAATGCGGGTAGCAGCGATGTCGTGCTTCGTGACCCAGGATATATGGCGATGGACGCCACTGGCTCGATCTATACCATTGATTTTGACGCCACGCCCGCTCCCCAAGGCAGGCAAATTCGCAAGATCACGCCAGATGGCACAGTCACCAACGTAGCCGGCGGATATTTCTCGAGCGCGCCTGGCAGTGATCTTTCCGTGGTGTCGATCAGCAGAATTGCCGTGGACGCTGCCGGCAACCTCTACGGAACGGTCAGCCGATCTCGGGCGTCATTTTGCACCCTCATCTGCTACCAAGAGTATCTTGCAAGCTATGTGCTGAAAATTTCACCGGACGGTAATCGCACGATCGTTGCTGGCAACCCTGAGTTGACTGCGGGCGCCAACGACGGTCCAGCCGCCACGGCCCAGTTTCATTTCCCTGTCGGCATAGCGAGCACGCCGACTGGCGTCTTATATATTGCAGACGTCAGGAACAGCGTGGTCCGAAAAGTTTCCGCTGATGGGGTGAGCACCGTTGTAGGTGTATTGCCTGGAAACACGATCGTTCAGGAACCGCCAGTCATCCAAGGGACGCTGCCGGGAAGTTTGCCGTGGCCGGTTTCTCTGGCTGTAAGCCCGGACGGAGCCCTGTTCATCACGGCCGGTATGCGGCCAAATGGAACGTTGACATCGTCTTACGCGATCTTCAAAGTGGGTCGATTGCCTTGAAGAAGGGCTGAGGGAGGCAAACCAGCTCTCTCCTTGGGGGGCGGCACTCTGACTGCCGCCACCACAGCACCCGTCGCTGGCTTCCCTGCGCGCGCGGCAGCGCCGGTGTTGCCACTGCCGGCCGCCCGCGTCTTTCCCTGCGCCTGATGACCAGCCTGCTGTACCTGAAGCACGCCTACAAGCTCAGTGATGAAAGAGCTGGTGGAGCGCTGGTCGGAGAGCGTGGTCTGGCAGCACTTCAGCGGCATGCGTTTCTACGAGCCACGCCTGCCTTGCGATGCCACGCAGATCGGGCGCTTTCGCTCGGCCATCGGCGAGGCCGGCGTGGAGGAGTTGCTCAACGCCACCATCGACACGGCGGTGTCCTCCAAGGCCATCCAGCCGGCCGAGTTTGAGCGGCTGATCGTGGACACCACGGTGCAGGAGAAGGCCATCGCCCACCCGGTGGACTCGCGCTTGCTGGAGATCGTCCGCCGCAAGGTGGTGGCTGCCGCCAAGCGCGCCGGCATTGCCCTGAAGCAGACCTTCGTAAAAGAGGCAATAGCCTGCGCCGACGTGCTGGCGACACCCACGCCAAGCAGTTCAAGCGGCTGCGCAAGGTCGTCAAACGCCAGCGCACGATCCTGGGGATCGTGCTGCGCGAGGTGCAGCGCAAGATCGGGCAGGCCAGTGAGGCAACGGCACTGACGCTGAAGAATCTGCACACGCTGATGCAGCGCGCCGAGCGCATCCGCAGCCAGCGCCCGAAAGACAAGAACAAGCTGTACGCCCCGCACGCGCCTGAGGTGGAGTGCATCGGCAAGGGCAAGGCCCGCAAGCCCTACGAGTTCGGCGTGGAGGTCCGCGTGGCAGTCACGCACCAGCAGGGGTTGATGGTCGGCGCCCGCAGCTTCACCGGCAACGGTCTACGACGGCCACTCGTTGAACGAGCAACCGGAGCAGGCCAGCATCCTGACCGAGGACACCGGCGCCAAGCCCAAGCAGGTCGTTGTGGACCTGGGCTTCAGAGGCGTGGATGCGGCCAACCCCGGCGTTCAGATCATCCACCGGGGCAGGTTCTTGAGCCTGACGGAGCAACAGCGCAGATGGCTCAAGCGCCGCCAGGCAGTGGAGCCGGCCATCGGACGGCTGAAGCACGACAACGCCATGGACCGGTGCTGGCTGCTGGGCGCCACCGGCGATGCGCTGCATGCGGTGCTGTGCGCGGCGGGCTACAACATCCGCTGGCTGCTGCGGGCCGTGGTCCGCCTGGGGCTAAAGGGCCTTCTTGCGCCTATGTCGGTTCTGTTGCTCATGCTGGCTTCAGCGCTCGCAAGGGTCACAGCGGGCCGGAACGCCGGCCGCGCTATACGGCTGGCCCCGATCAAGTGCCGCCTTGGCGCAGGCACGCCGCAGGGCACGGGGGGCCGGGCTTCCGGCGGAAACCCTGGGGACAGGGCGTTCCGGGCGTCAGGCCGGCCGTTGCGCGAAGCGCCGCCCCAGCCAGTCCAGCAGCAGCGCGTTGACCTCGTCGGGCTTTTCCTGCTGCGTCCAGTGCCCGCAGCCCGCCACGGTGTGGCGTTCGAGATCGGCCACGATGCGCTCCATGCCGCGCGTCGTGGCCGGCGGCAGGAAGATGTCCTGCTCGGCACTGACCATGAGGGCCGGCACGGTCACGGCGTCCGGCGTGCCGGCCGTGTCCTCCCAGTTGCGGCGCAGGTTGCGGTACCAGTTCAAGGGGCCCGTGAAGCCGCTGCGCGCAAAGGCGCGCACGAACACCGCGAGCTCCTCTTCGCTGAGCAGCGGCGCGCCCATGACCCGCTCGTTGCCCTTGAACAGCGTGGCGGGCAGGGCTTGCAGCGCCGAGGGCGCCTGCGCGAACTGCGCCAGCGTCACACCGGGCCGGCGCATGAGGCCGCGCAGGGTGGCGTCCACGTCGCTGCCCAGCAGGGCCTCGCCCCAGCCTGGCTCCTGGTAGCGCACCATGTAGTGCTCGGGGCCGCGCGTGCGCCGCATGGTTTCCACGAGATCGACCTCGGTGCGGCGCGTGTAGGGGGTGTTGAGCGAGACCACGCCCAGCACGCGGTCGGCGTGGTCGCGCGCCAGCGTCCAGGCCAGCGCGCCGCCGAAGTCATGCCCCACGACCACGGCGCGTGCGATGCCCAGCCCGTCCAGCAGGCCGGTCACGTCCAGCGCGAGGTTCTGCATGCGGTAGTCCTGCAGCACGCCTTGCGGGCCGGTCTCGCCGTAGCCGCGCAGGTCGGGTGCCAGCACGCCGTAGCCGGCGGCGGCCAGGGCCGCGATTTGGTGGCGCCACGAGAAGGCCAGCTCGGGAAAGCCGTGCAGCAGCACGATGGTGGGCCGGCCCGGCGTGGCCGGCACCACGCAGGTGGCGATGCGGATGCCATTGCTCTGGACGGTGCGCCAGCCGGGCAGGGCGGCTGTACCGGACGCGGGCGTGGGTTCGGATGCGGCGTTCATGCGATGCCCTCGGATGGTTGGCAGCGGCCCATTGTGCGGGCGCCGCCGCCGTCTTGCCGCGGTCCTGTCGCCGGGCACGTCACCTGCAGGACAGTGCCCTGTCGGGTGCCTCAGCTGCGGCGCGGCCGCCGCACGGCGCGCAGCTTGCCGCTGCTGCCACCGCCACAGTAGAGCAGGTCGGCGCCGTCCCATTCCAGCCCGCTCACGTGCAGGCCGCCGGGCATGCGCAGGCGCTCGCGCACGGCACCGCTGGCCGGGTCCACGCGGCGCAGCTCGCTCTCGTCGTGCTCCCAGGTGCCATGCCAGAGTTCGCCCTCGATCCAGGTCACGCCGGTCACGAAGCGGTCGGAGGCGATGGTGCGCAGCACGGCGCCTGTGGCCGGCTCGATCTGGTGGATCTGGCGGCCGCTGTACTGGCCGACCCAGAGGTAGCCTTCGGCCCAGGTCAGGCCCGAGTCGTCGCCGCTGCCCGGCGCCGGGATGGAGTGCAGCACCTGGCCCGTGGCCGGGTCGATCTTGTCGATGCGCGCGCCGGCGATCTGGTAGAGGTGCGTGCCGTCGAAGGCCGTGCCGGCGTCGCTGGGCCGCTCGAACCGGCGCGTGGCCTGGCCGCTCGTCGGGTCCAGCGTGAACAGCCCGGCGTCGGTCGCGGCCCAGACCTGCCGGCCGTCGTGCGAGACGCCGTGCACGCGCGCGGCCGGGGCAAAGGGCCCGTACTCGCGTGCGACCTCGGCCTGGCGGACCGGGACTGCAGCGGATGCGGAGGGTGGGGTGGATGGGGCGGATGAGGTGGTGGCGTTGGCCATGGTGGCTTCTCCTGTCGGCACCGAAGGGCACCGCGTGGAGCCAATCTACCCGGGTTGCAGCGCCGTGGGGAGTAACAAGATCGTCGTGAATCCGGCCAGCGGCGGCGCGAGCCAGCGCTGCGTGCGGGCCTGGCCGATGGCGCGCACGCGGCCCTCGTCTGCGAGCACCGCCAGGGCGCGTTGCACCGTGCGCTGGCTGGCGCCCAGCGCCAGGGCCAGCGCGGAGGTGGACCAGGCCGCGCCGTCGGACAGCAGGGCCACGAGCGCGGCCTGTTCGCCATCGATGGGCGGGGCCAGCAGCACCGCGGCCTGCCCGGCGGCCGGGTGCAGCGCGAAGCCCTCGGCCGTGGCCTCGATGCGCGCCTGCCCGGCGAGCAGTGCGCGCAGCCGGCCCAGTTCCACGCGCAGCCGCGCGCGGTGCGTCTCGTCGGGCCGCCGGATGCGGAAGACC
>DATKFT010001196.1:0-11887 GCA_035544335.1 Pseudorhodoferax sp. | reverse complement strand
TACGTGAGTTCCGAGCAGGCATCGGCCACCACCGGCGCCGCGCTGCGCGTGGACGGCGGCGTGGTCGACACCATCGTCTAGCCGCCGCCAGCCGCAAGCCCTCCCATCCTCTGCAGTGCAGCGACCCGCCGCGCCAGCGTGCTGGCGGGCGCGGATGGACGCTGCACGCCTGTTGCTCGAAAGCCCCCCGCATGACCGACACCACCACCCCCGCGCTCCCGGCCGTCCAGGCCATCGAAGCGATCGAAGCGCGCCGCACCACCAAGCTGTTCGATGCCACGCGCGGCATGGCCGACGCGCAGATCGAGGAACTCGTGCGCCTGGCCACCACGGCGCCGACCTCGTTCAACCTGCAGAACTGGCGTTTCATCGCCGTCCGCATGCCCGAGGCCAAGGCGCGGCTGCGCGCGCTGGCCTGGGACCAGGCCAAGGTGAGCGACGCGGCCGTCACCTTCATCGTCGTGGGCCAGCTGGCCGACCACCGTGTGCTGGCCGGGCGGCTCGCGCCCTTCGTCGCGGCGGGCCACATGCCTGCGGCCATGGCCGCGGGATGGGAAGAGGCGGCCAAGGGCTTGTACTTCGCGCAGCCGCAGCGCCAGCGCGACGAGGCCGTGCGCAGCGCCACCTTCGGTGCGGGCACGCTGGTGCATGCCGCCCAGGCCCTGGGCCTGGGCGCCGCGCCCATGATCGGCTTCGACGCCGACGCCGTGGCGCAGGACTTCGGGCTCGCGCCGGACGAGCTGCCCGTGCTGCTGCTGGCCGTGGGCCACGCCGCGCCCGGCAACTGGCCGCGCAAGCCGCGCCGGCCGCTTGCGCAGGTGCTGTCGCTGGCTTGATGTGGTCCAGTGCCCGCAGGTGCGCCGTTGCCAGGCGTGCCGCTGCCGGGCAGGCCGCCCCGTGCGATCAGCATGCGGCGATGCCGTGGGGGCGGAGCGGAGCGGGGTGGGGGAGCGGAGCGGGGCGGGCGTGCACGGCGGTCCGTCGAGACGCATGCAAAAGGGCCGGCACGCTGGCCGCCATCGCGCGCGGCGCGAACAAGGGACAGCGCACATGCACAGGGCCAGGTGACTCCCGCCAATCCCGATGCCGCGACTGCGAGAATTGGGCGACCAGACACCACAGACTCGCCCCGTGTTCAAAGACGCAGTTCAAGAATTTTCCAGAAGCCTGCTGCGCATTGCCTGCGCCGTGGCCGTGGTCGTGGCTTGCGTTGTTGCCTTCGTGGTGGCGATGACCACCATGCCTGGAAGCTCGCACAGGGGCCCGGTCTCTCCACTCAACACCGAGGAGCAGTCGCTGTCGGCCGAACTGCGCCGGCATGTGACGGCCATCGCCTCGGTCGAGCACAACGTCGGGCGCCATGCAGAGCTGGAGGCCGCGGCCATCTATCTCGAGCAGGAACTCACGGCCTCGGGCTATGCCGTGCGGCGCGAGGAGTTCAAGGCATCGGGCAAGACGGTCCGCAACCTCGAGCTCACCATTCCGAGCCGGCGAACGCCTGGCCGCAGCGCCGTGGTGGTGGGAGCGCACTACGACTCGGCGCAGGGCAGTCCGGGTGCGAACGACAACGGCACCGGCGCTGCGGCCGTTCTGGCGCTGGCCAGGCGCCTGAAGGACATCGGCGAGACCTCGGCGTCGGATCTGGTCCTGGTGCTCTACACGAACGAAGAGCCACCGTACTTTCGGACCGAGCAGATGGGCAGCAGCATCCATGCGAAGGCTTTGGTGGACCGCGGCCCCCCCGTCAAGGCCATGCTGTCCCTGGAAACCATGGGCTACTTTTCCGAGCAATCAGGTTCACAGCGCTATCCCTGGCCGCTCAATCTGCTCTATCCCGAGCAAGGCGACTTCATCGCCTTTGTGGGAACAACGGCGGACTGGCGATTCGTTCGACGGGTGGTGCGGTCGTTCCGCACCCATGCGGCCTTCCCATCGGAAGGCATCGCCGCGCCCCGGTTCGTGCCGGGCATCGACTGGTCGGACCATGCGGCCTACGTCGATGCGGGCATTCCTGCGCTGATGGTGACCGACACGGCCCCGTACCGCTACCCGTTCTATCACACGGGCAAGGACACGCCGGACAAGATCGACTTCGACAGGCTGGCGCGGGTGGTGGCGGGCTTGCAGCAGGTGGTGCGGGATCTGGCCGCGGAGCCATAGCCGCGTGCGCATGCGCGCTCCACATGCTGGCTGCGGCGCCTGGTGTGGCGGCTTCGCACGGGCTGGCCCTCGTTCTCAGGCCCGCGGCGCCACCACGGCGGCGCGCAGGCTGCTCGCGATGGCGGCCGCCAGCAGGCCGCCGACGACGGACAGGTGTTCGAGCGCGAAGAACAGCGCGAGCTGCGCGCGCGGCTCGGGCAGGTCCCAGAAGCGGTGCACGATCGGAATGGTCAGCAGCAGGAAGACCGACAGCACGCCGGCGGCGATCCACAGATGCCTGTCGAGCAGGATGCAGGCCGCGCCCGCCAGCAGCACGGTCGCCACGCCGATGTTGTAGAGCCGGGCCGGCTCCAGTCCCGCCGCGCGCATCTCCGCGACACCGCCCTCGAACGCGATGAGCTTGGCGAGCCCGGACGCTACGAAGACGACCGCCAGCAGCAGCCGCGCGGCGAACCACAGCGCAGGGCTTTGCAGGACGGTATGGACAGTGGACGACATGGAGTTCCTTTGCAAGGGCAGGGGAGGGCCGGGCCCTCTGGACCCGGCGTGGAGACGCGCGGTGGACGGCTGCGTGCACCGGCGCGCGCACTCTAATTCCTCAAGTCGACTTGAGGTCAAGAACTTTCGTGGCGGGCGCCGCGGCCGCCGCGCAGGGCGGTCCAGGCATGTGGCGCGAAAACCGGATATGGATATGCCGTGCCCTGCTTTGGGATTCGCGGCCCCCCACCTAGCATCCGCAGCCTTTGCAAGCCGGATCGAAAGGGTGATGCCATGGCGCAGCAGGTCGGGAAATGGGGTTGGGCGGTGGTCGCCGGTGTGGCCGTGGCGGCCGCGGCCGTCTGGTGGTTCCGCGCGGGCGGTGCGGCCCAACCGGCCGAGGCCAGCGGCCCCAAGGTCGTGCGCTGGGCCATCGGCCTGCCGACCTCGTGGGACCCGGTCACCTCCAAGATCGGCTGGGACATCTTCGGCCTGAACCTGGCCTACGAGGGCCTGACCGAGATCAACGCCCAGGGCCTGCCCGAGCCGGGCCTGGCCGAGCGCTGGACCTACAACGCCGAGGGCACGGAGGTGACGTTCCAGCTGCGGCCCAACCTCAAGTTCAGCGACGGCACGGTGCTGAACGCGCAGGCCGTGGTCGACTACTTCGTGCGCTCCAAGACGCAGAAGGACGCGCGCTCGGCCGAGCTGCTCAAGACCATCGAAGAGATCGTCGCGGTCGACGAACTGCAGGTGCTGTTCAAGCTCAGCCAGGCCGACTACCAGGTGCCGTTGCTGCTGGCCGGGCGCGTGGGCCACATCACGAGCCCCACGGCCGCGGCCAAGGACCAAAAACGCCTGGAGGTGTACCCGGTCGGTGCCGGCCCGTTCCGCGTGCTCGAGTCCATCCCCGACGAGAAGACGGTGTTCGAGAAGAACCCCGACTACTGGCGCGCGAGCGAGATCCACATCGACCGCTTCGAGATCTACCCCAAGCCCGACCCGGCCTCGGTGGTCTCGGCCGTGCAGACCGGCGTCTACAACGTGGCCTTCACCGCACCGGCCCAGGCCAAGGCGGCCGAAGCGGCCGGCCTCGTGGTCGAGTACACCAGGACCGGCCAGGTGGCCGACGTGCTGATCAACCAGAACCGCGCGCCGTTCACGAACCCGCTCGTGGTGCAGGCCTTCCGCCATGCCTTCGACCGCCAGGAGTTCGTCAAGCTCCTGAACTTCGGCGTGGGCACGGTCACCAACCAGCCGTTTCCTGCGCACTACCCGCAGTTCGACAAGAGCATCGCCGACATCTGGCCCTACGACCCCGAGAAGGCCCGCGCGCTGCTGGCCGAGGCGGGCTACCCGCCCGGCGCGCTCAGCATCGAGTACACGCAGCCCGGCGACGACTCGCCGTTCTCCGAGCTCGTGCAGGCCCAGCTCCAAAAGGTCGGCGTCAACGTCACGATCCGCGTGGTGCCGGCCGGCAAGTCCACGCAGATCAAGTACTTCGACAAGGACTTCGCGTTCACGCAGGACAGCTCCACGGGCCGCGAATCGCCGGTGCAGGCGCTGCTCGTGTTCTACGGCCCGCAGGGCATCATGAACGGCAGCGCGCCGCACGCCACGCCGGAGTTTCTCGACGCGCTGACCAAGCTGCGCACCACGCCGCTGGACGCGCCGAACTACCAGCAGGTGCTCAACGCGGCCGTGCGCACGGGTGTGCAGCAGAACCCCAGCAACTACCTCTACGAGATCCCCTGGACCTTCATCAAGGGCGACGGCGTGACGCCGCTGGCCGGCGGGCAGGGCCAGATCCGCTGGGAAGGCGTGAAGGTCGCGGGCCCGCAACCATGACCACGGCGGCCCGGCGCGTGCGCAGCCTGTGGTCCGGCGTGCTGCCCGGCATGGTCCGCGTGGCGCTGATCTCGCTGCCGGTCTTCCTGTTCGCCACGCTGATCACCTTCGGCCTGCGCGAACTCAGCGGCATCAGCCCGCTGGCCTTCGTGGTCGGCGAGGACGCGACGCCGCAGCTCGTCGCCACCATCCGCGAAAAATGGGGGCTGGACCAGCCCTTCATCGTGCAGTACCTGCTCTGGCTGGCCGCCGTGCTGCAGGGCGACCTCGGCGAGGCCTGGAAGGACGGGCAGAGCGTGTCCGAGATCCTGTGGCAGAAGGCGCCGGTCAGCCTGTCCATCACCTTCTTCGCGCTCGTGATCGGCGTGGTGGCCGGCACGGCGCTGGGCCTGCTGGCCGCACTGAAGCGCGGCAGCTGGATCGACCGGGCCGTGACCCTGGCCACCTCGGTGGTCTCGGCCATGCCCAGCTTCGTGGTCGGCATCGTGCTGATCGCGGTGTTCGCGGTCGGGTTCCGGCTGTTCCCCTCGGGCGGCTACGTCACGTTCGAGCAGAACCCGGGCGCCTGGCTCGCGCGCATCACCCTGCCGGCCATCGCGCTGAGCCTGGACACGGTGGCCGACATCGCGCGCCAGCTGCGCTCGGGCATCGTGGGCGCCTACCAGTCCAACTACGTGGTCGGCGCGCGGCTGCGCGGCCTGTCGGAGGCGCGCATCCTGTGGACGCATGTGCTGCGCAACGGCGTGGGCCCCGCGCTCACGGTGCTGGGCATGAAGTTCCCCACGCTGCTGGGCGGCGCGGTGATCACCGAGTCGATCTTCCACCTGCCGGGCTACGGCATCTTCACGGCCACGGCCGCGCAGCAGGGCGACGTGCCCGTGGTGCAGGGCGCGCTGATCTTCTCCATCGTGCTCGTGCTGGTGTTCAACCTGCTCGTCAACGCGATCCTGAACCGGCTCACGCCGACCGCCCAGAGAGGGATTTGATGAGCCCACCCCCGTTTGGACTTCGCACTGCGTGTAGAAGTCCCATCCCCCCTCCAGGGGACGCCGCCAGCGGCCGGGCAGAGCCCGTTGCGCGGCGTCTGCTGGCATGGCCTGCTCCGCGGCCATTCGAACCGCTGCCTGCGACCCGGGTTTGTGCCCTTCGGATGGCGCGCAGTGCAAAGGACCACTGACATGTTCCGTGCTGCATTGAAACGCCCGATCGGCTGGATCTCGGCCAGCGTGCTGCTGCTGATCCTGCTGCTGGCCGTCGCCGGCCCCTGGATCGCACCGCACGACCCGCTGGCCAAGTCCGGCCTGGTGCTGGCCGGCCCCTCGGCCCAGCACTGGTTCGGCACCGACTACCTGGGCCGCGATGTGCTGAGCCGCATCCTGGTCGGTGCACGGCTGTCGGTGTTCGCCGCGCTCGAGGTCGTGCTGGTCGGCTTCTTCGTGGGCGTGGTGCCGGCGCTGCTGTCGGTCTACTCGGGCCGGACCTTCGAATGGCTGTCGCTGCGCATCACCGACACACTGGTCACGATTCCGTTCCTGGTGTTCGCGGTGGCCGTGGCGCAGCTGATCGGCAACGGCCTGCACCAGGCCATGCTGGTCGTGGGCATCATGATCTCGCCGGCCTTCTTCCGCATCACACGCTCGGCCACCTTGGCGGTCGGCAACACGCAGTACGTGCAGGCCGCGCTGCTGGCCGGCGCCTCGCCCTGGTGGGTGGTGCGCAAGCATGTGCTGGCCAAGATCGTCTCGGCGATCGCGATCGCGGCGGCCAATGTGCTGGCCGGCGGCTTCGTCGTGGTCTCCAGCCTGACCTACCTGGGCATCGGCATCGTGCCGCCCAACCCGACCTGGGGCGGCATCCTGTCGTCCGACCTGGCCTACCTGGGGCTCAAGCCCTATGCGCCGCTGTTTCCTGCGGTGCTCATCGTGGCGACCATCGCGGCGCTCAACGGCCTGGCCGATGCGCTGCGCGACGCCTCGGCCGCGCCGCGGCGCCGCGCTGTGCCCGCTCAGCAGGCACAGGACGCGCAGAGCGCGTCCGCCGTCGACGGTGGGGGCGGGGCTGCGGCCCTGCGGCGCGCATGATGGCCGCCGACACGCTGCTGCAGGTCGAGAACCTGACCATCGCCGATACGGCGACCGGCCGCGCGCTGGTCCACAACATCAGCTTCGCGCTCGCGGCTGGCCGCACGCTGGGCATCGTGGGCGAGTCGGGCAGCGGCAAGTCGCTGAGCTGCAAGGCCATCCTGGGCATCCTGCCCGCCAACCTGGCCATCCGCAGCGGGCGCGTGCAGTTCGACGGACACGACGTGACGCACTATGGCGACGCCCAGTGGCTGCCGCTGCGCGCCAGGCGCATCTCGGCCGTGTTCCAGGACCCGGGCTCCTACCTGAACCCCTCGCTGCGCGTGGGCAGCCAGCTGGCCCAGGTGCTGCGCCACCGCATGCACCTGCCCGAGGACCAGATCCATGGCCGGGCCTGTGCCTTGTTCGCGCAGGTGGGCCTGCGCGATCCCGCCACGGTGTACGCGCGCTACCCGCACGAACTGTCGGGCGGCATGCTGCAGCGCATCGTGATCGCGATCGCCGTGGCGGCCGAACCCGTGCTGCTGATCGCCGACGAGGCCACGACCGCGCTCGACGTGACCGTGCAGGCCGAGGTGCTGGACCTGCTGGCCGAGCTGCGCGCGCAGCGTGGGCTGGCGCAGATCTTCGTCTCGCACGATCTGGCCGTCGTGGCCCAGGTCGCCGACGAGTTGCTCGTGATGCGCGAGGGCGCCATCGTCGAGGCCGGCTCCACGCGCGAGGTGCTCACGCGGCCGGTCCACCCCTACACCCAGCTGCTGATCCGGGACCACCGCGAGTACGGGCTGGACCGGTTCATGGAAGAGGCAGCCTGATGGCTTCGGAACACGACAGCCTGCTGCGTATCGCCGGCCTGACCGTGGCCTACGGCGGCGGCGCACCCGTGCTGGCCGACCTGGACCTCGCGCTGGCGCCAGGCGAGATCGTGGGCCTGATCGGCGAGACCGGCTCGGGCAAGACCACGCTGGCCCGGGCCGTGCTGGGCCTGGCCAGCCCGCAGCGCGGCACGGTGCACTTTCGCGGCCAGCAGATCTCGGGGCTGGCGCCGCGCGCGCTGCGCAGCCTGCGCCAGTCGGGTGCGATCCAGTACGTGTTCCAGGACCCGCTGCAAAGCCTGGACCCGGACTTCACGGTCTTCGAGTCGCTGGTCGAAGGCCTGCGCGTGCGCGGTGCCAGGGACGAGGCGGCCCTGCGCCAGGCCGCCCATGCGGCGTTGCAGGACGTGCAGCTGTCAGCCGACTTCGCCGACCGCTACCCGGGCGAGATCTCGGGCGGGCAGCGCCAGCGCGTGGTCATCGCGCGCGCGCTGGTCCACCAGCCCGCGCTGCTGATCCTCGACGAGCCCGTCAGCGCGCTCGACGCGTCCAACCGCATCAAGCTGCTGGAGCTGTTCAAGGGCCTGGCACGCACGCGCGGGCTCACGCAGCTCTTCATCTCGCACGACCTGGGCTCGGTGGCCGGCATCTCCGACCGCGTGGCCGTGCTGTACCGCGGCCGCATCGTCGAGTCCGGCCCGCCGCAGCAGGTGCTGCAGCACCCCGTCCATCCCTACACCCAGCTGCTCGTGCGCTCGGCGCCGTCCATCGTGCGCGCCGGTGCCGACCGGCAGACGCGGCGCGCGCTGCACGCGGCGCTCGCGCGGCTGGGCTGAGACTCCATTCCTGAAAGAGGTACCGCATTGACTTCCCCCCTTCGTTTCGGCATCTGGGCCCTGGTCCACGGCAGCCGTGCCGCGCTGCAGGACCCCGACGAGCCCTACGACGCCTCGTGGGAACGCAACCGCGACCTGATCCTGTCGGCCGAGCGGCTGGGCTTCGACTCCACGCTGATCGCCCAGCACACGGTGAACCCGCACCACGAGTCGCTGGACCAGCTCGAGGCCTGGACCAGCGCGGCCGCCATCGCGGCTTTGAGCAGCCGCATCGAGATCATCGCGGCCATCAAGCCCTTTCTGTACCACCCCGTGGTGCTGGCCAAGATGGCGCAGCAGATCGAGCACATCAGCCGCGGCCGCTTCGCGATCAACCTTGTCAACGCCTGGAACCGCGCCGAGGCCGAGAACGCGGGCATCCATTTCGCCGAGCACGACGCGCGCTACGCCTACGGCACGGAGTGGATCGCCATCGTCTCGGCGCTGCTGCGCGGCGAGTCCGTCACGTTCGAAGGTGAGCACTTCCGCATCAATGGCTACGAACTGCGGCCGCACGATGCCTACCGCGCGCGGCCGCAGATCTATGTGGGCGGCGAGTCCGCACCCGCGCGCGATCTCGTGGCCGGCCACGGCGACACCTGGTTCATCAACGGCCAGCCGCTGGCCGACGTGCAGGCGCTGATCGCCGACGTGCGTGCGCGCCGGCGTGGGGCAGGGCTGGCACCGATCCGGTTCGGCCTGTCGGCCTTCGTGATCGCACGCGAGACCGCACAGGAGGCGCAAGCGCACTACGAGCACCTGGCCGCGCTCGCGGCCCGGGACCAGGCGCTCAAGGCGCAGCGGCGCACCCAGGTCGATCCCCAATCGGTCATGCACCAGACCTTCGCCAAGACCGCGAGCGTGGGCTCCAACGGCGGCACGGCTGCGGGCCTGGTCGGCAGCTACGACGAGGTCGCGCAGCGCATCGCGGCCTTCCACGAGGCCGGCATCGAACTCTTCATGCTGCAGTACCAGCCGTTCGAGCGCGAGATGGAGCGGTTTGCGCGGGAGCTGTTTCCGCGGCTGGCGCCGTGGCGCGCGCCGCGCTGAGGCGGTCAGTTGCCGGCGCGTGTGCGCTGGCTTGTGGCGGGGTAGGGTGGGCACGGCGGCGCCCGTGCGCCGGCTGATGTCCCGGCTCTTGGGACTGCGGTGCCTCGGTGGTCCACCAGCCCTGCCGTAGCGCAGCCCTGCCAGCGGACAACGCAGACCGTCCAGGCCGGACGGTACCGCCATCATCTCGTTCAGCTTTGAAACGACTGCCGTCGGTACGACAAGCAGATGCTGCTTGGACAGCGGTTGATCCATCTCTGCCGTGCAGGGTGGTTGCGCCTCCAATGCCTTGCCATCGACAGGAACAGTAGGACGGACAAAGCCTGCTGGTGCGTCGATGCCGGCGCCTGGCGATCCATGGCCAGGTGCGCCACGAAAACTGCTACCTCTGCTTGCCCATCTCCATCGGATGGCGCAACCCATGGAGCCGGAAGAATGCCCGGCACCCGTAGACGCAGTTGTCCTCCGTTCGCAGGAGTAGTGCATGAGTTGATGAATGCGTTCGCGCAGCCGGTCTAGGAGCTTGGTCGAGAGCGAGGTCGGAATCGGCGGGCCGGCCGAGGACATACGTGTTCGTGATGGCAAGACCGGCAAAACAGATGACGACATCCGATACCCCCCATGGCAACATCCGGCCGCGGCCGAATTTGTAACGGCAGCGCCAGATCACGGCAAATTCAATGCTGGATGAGCGCACAGAAAATACGCCGAAAAATGATGAAAGAACAAGGGCTTAGACGCACTGAAAATGGGGTTTATTGGGGCGCACGTGCTGCGATAGGCGGCGTTACATTGGGCCCAATAAAATGTTGTACTGAACTGGATCAGCGATGAGCTACCTCTCCGACTTCGAGCGATCTTTCAGTGAGCGCACTCTCGCCCTTGTGGAAGCGTATTCGGGCGAATACGATGCGACGCTCCTGATCAATTGCCTACTTGGACTTCTTGTCGTCCCCAAAGAGACCATGCTGGATGCGATTCCAGAGACACCGATTTCTAAACTTGGAGAATGGGGCATCGAGCCATCGTCCATAAGGGAGACAGGCCAATTCAGGGGAAAAAATGATCCAAATCCAAGAACCTTGCGTGGGTTAGTCTTCAACATGCGTCATGCGGTGGCACATTTCAAAATCAAACCGATTCCAAGCACCGGTGAAGTCCACGCATTCGAATTCACAAACGATCGAGGCTTGCGCGCAGAAGTTTCACTTGCAGAACTGCGTGAATTCGTCAAGCGTCTCTCGGCTCATTTGAAAGAACAGTGAGGCGCGTGCGGTACAGCCGGTCATTGCAGCTGACGGATTCGCTGCCCGCTGAATTCATTCGTTAGACCACATGAAGAGGAGCCAGAGTGCGCAAGTATGAGGGTCAAATCGTCGGAGGGACACGCGTCGATGCTCAAGGAGAAAAGCTCACCAAAGAGTTTCTGCAGCGCTTCTGCGACTCTGTGGGAGACAAGCGTATTCCACTGCATCAGCAGCACGATATGGCGAAGAAGACTGCTGGTTTCATTGAGAACGTTCGCCTTATCTCCGACGGGGACATGCCTAGCGAATGGCGCCTGATAGCTGACATATCCGTCGAAGAAGGAGAGGTCGAAGATGTATTAGGGGGCTTTAGCATCTCCGGAATGGAAACGCTTCGCGAGTCCTCCGCTGCAACGGCACTAATGTACCTACCATTCCCTCACTACAACGACCAAAAACTCATTGCTGAGCTCTGCACCGACGCGGATTTGACCGTCGGAAAGTGGATAAAGAAGGGGGCTGAGCCAATTGCGTGGGCTGTGCTCGGGAGTGCCGTTGCCTTTGCGGTCACTCCCATTTGGGACGACATTTACAAGCGAAAGATCGCCCCGAGACTTGACGAACTCATAAAGAAGTATCGGGAACCACTAAACGCAAGAGGCGTGTCTGTCGAATTGGCACAGATCGTTCTCTTCAAAGATGCAGAGGTAGAGGTTCGAATCATCCCGACAAAAGGCGATCAAACTGCATGCCTTCAAACTAAAGCTGTTCAGGCCGGATTGCAGAAGGTAGTTGATTTTCTAGAGGCGGACGCCAAAGCAAACAGCGTAGGTGTGAAACGGATAGTCATCTTTTACGACGATGGGAAGGCCGCGTATGAGCTACACAGAGTCGAATATGGAGATGGTCATGTTGAGCATGTAGTCTAACCCTTCCATTGAGAGGACTCGACCCGCAAGCCGGACCGAGCCTCTCATTCCAAACGCTAGGCTTTTCCTCATGCGGACTTTTCTGTCATATGAGTACAAATGCAATGAGCTTTAGAGCGACGGTTTTTGCTGGTGTACTGAGTACGCTTTTTGCCGCAGTCGTGACTTGGCTTTTCGGTTTCTGGCCTATGCTGTGGAACGCTGTGACCAGCGGCTCACAGAAGTTATGGCAAGTGATTGCGCTCCCCATTCCAGTACCGCTTGGCGTACTTGTCTCTGTCGCTGTACTAGCTGCCGTGCCAGTGCGCCGACTATGGAAAAACAATGAAATAGCGTCAACGACCTCTGAGCCGCGCTACGCGTCAAAGGCTATGCCAATCGGCGCCTGGAGGAAGCAAGAAATAG
>DATKFT010001195.1:0-2378 GCA_035544335.1 Pseudorhodoferax sp. | reverse complement strand
CGCAGATCGAGCAGGCGCTCGACGAGGCCACCCTGGCCGTCTGCGCCGAGGCCGCCGGCGTGCTGCGCCGGCTGCTGCGCGACACGCTGGACTACGTGCGCCAGCGCCAGCAGTTCGGCGTGCCGCTGTCCAGCTTCCAGGCCGTGCAGCACCGGCTGGCCGACATGCACATGGCGCTCGTGCAGAGCCGGGCGCTGACGGCCCATGTGGGTGCGGCGCTGGCGGCCGGCGAGCTCACGGCGGCCGAGCGCGCGCGCGCCGTGTCCTCGGCCAAGGTCGCGGCCGCCAAGGCCTGCAAGGCCGTGGGCCAGGGCGCCGTGCAGCTGCACGGCGGCATGGGCATGACCGAGGAGCTGGCCGTGGGCCACTACATGCGCCGTGCCACGCTGATCGAGGGCCTGTTCGGCCCGGTGTCCTGGCATCTGCGCCGCGTGGCGGCGCTGCAGGCCGTCGAAGCATGACGCGCCAGCTTCCCGACAACACGCCCATCCTGGTCGGCATCGGCGAGGCGGTTCACCGCAGCAAGGAGCCGCCCGGCCTGGAGCCGCTGGCGCTCATGGAGCAGTCCCTGCGCGCGGCCGAGCGGGACGCCGGCGCGCCGCTGCTGTCCGGCCTGGACGCGCTCGACGTGGTCTGCGAGTACTCCTGGCCCTACACCGACGCGCCCGGCCTGCTGGCCGCGCGGCTGGGCCGCCGGCCGGCCCACCTGGTCTACGGCGAGACCGGCGGCGAATCGCCCGTGCGCTTCATCCACGAGGCGGCCCTGCGCATCGCGCGCGGCAAGAGCCAGGTGGCGGCCATCGTCGGCGCCGAGGCCCGCTACACGGTGGACGCCGCGGCCAAGGCCGGCGTGGCGCTGCCCTGGACGCCACGCGACGACAGCGTGACGCTGGTGCGCGGCACGGCGCTGTGCCACCCCGTGGCGGTGCAGCTGGGCGCCTACATGCCCACCACCATCTACCCGTTCTACGAGAACGCCACGCTCGCGCACTGGGGGCAGACGCCGCGCGAGGCGCAGGCCGAGTCCGCGCGGCTGTGGGCGCGCTACTCCGAGGTGGCGGCCGGCAACCCGCATGCCTGGCTGCAGCGCCGCTTCACGCCCGACGAGGTGGCCGAGCCCAGCCCCGCCAACCGGCTGATCGCCTGGCCCTACACCAAGCACATGGTGGCCAATCCGCTCGTCAACATGGGCGCGGCCGTGCTGCTGACCAGTGTGGGGCACGCGCGTGCGCTGGGCATTCCCGAGGCGCGCTGGGTGCACATCTGGGGCGGTGCGGCCGCGCGCGAGCCGCGCGACTACCTGCAGCGCGACCACTACGTCGGCTCGCATGCGCAGGACCTGGTCATGGAGACCGTGCTCGCGCAGGCCGGCGGCGACGCCGCGGCCTTCGACATGCTGGAGCTGTACAGCTGCTTTCCGGTCGTGCCCAAGATGGCGCGGCGCACGCTGGGCCTGGCGGCCGATGCGCGCATGACGTCCACGGGCGGCCTGAGCTTCTTCGGCGCGCCGCTCAACAACTACATGACGCACGCGGCCTGCGGCCTCGTGCGCGCGCTGCGCGCCGCGCCCGGCAAGGCCGCGCTGCTGTACGGCCAGGGCGAGTACGTGACCAAGCACCATGCGCTGGTGCTGGGCGCGGGCCCTTCGCCGCAGGGCCGGCTGGACCACGACTACAGCGTGCAGGCCGCGGCCGATGCGCGGCGCGGCGCGGTGCCGCCGCTGGTGCTGGACCACCAGGGCCCGGCCCGGCTGGAGACCTTCACGGCCATCTACGGCCGCGACGGCCAGGCCACGCACGGCGTGCTCATCGCGCGCACCGAGGGCGGGGCGCGGCTCATGGCGCGCCTGCCCGGCGCGGACGCGGCCGGCATCGCGGTGCTGACCGATGCCGAGCGCAGCCCGGTCGGCCGCACGGGCACGGTGGCGCCCGCCGCCGATGGCCTGCTCGACTGGCGCTTCCAATGAACCGCACGCAAGGAGACGAGGCATGAACGACGACCAGGACCTGCTGCTCGAGCGCCGCGGCGACGGCATCGCCGTGCTCACGCTGAACCGCCCCGCGCGCCTGAACGCGCTGCGCCGCGCCACCGTGCAGCGCCTGCGCGCCGAGCTCGACGCGCTGGCCGCCGACGACCAGGTGCGCGTGCCCGTGCTGACCGGTGCCGGCCGCGGCTTTTGCGCCGGGCTGGACCTGGGCGCGCCGCTGGAGGCGTCCGAGGGCGGCCAGCCGGTGCCGCGCAGCGTGGCCTCGCTGAGCGAGGGCCAGGAGCTGTTCGCCGGCATGGTGCTGCGCCTGCGCGCGCTGCCGCAGACCGTGATCGCCGCCGTCAACGGCGTGGCCGTGGGCGCGGGCTTCGCGCTCACGCTGGGCGCGGAC
>DATKFT010001194.1:0-9333 GCA_035544335.1 Pseudorhodoferax sp. | reverse complement strand
CTCGAACGCACTCTCTCCATCATCAAGCCCGATGCCGTCGCCAAGAACGTCATCGGCCAGATCTACGCCCGCTTCGAAGCCGCCGGCCTGAAGATCGCCGCTGCCCGCCTGGTGCAACTGTCGCGCGCCGAAGCCGAGCAGTTCTACGGCGTGCACAAGGAGCGCCCCTTCTTCAAGGACCTGGTGGACTTCATGATCTCTGGCCCCGTCATGATCCAGGTGCTGGAAGGCGAGAACGCCATCCTGAAGAACCGCGAGCTGATGGGCGCCACGGACCCGAAGAAGGCCGCCGCCGGCACCATCCGCGCCGACTTTGCCGACAGCATCGATGCCAATGCCGTGCACGGTTCCGACGCTGCCGAAACCGCCCAGGTCGAAGTTGCCTTCTTCTTCCCGGGCCTCAACGTCTACGCTCGCTGACATGCTGCATCCCGCGCCTTGCCACCCCGTCCGGGGTCGCCGCCGGCGCGGGTTGAGCGCGACGGGGCGGCTGTGATGACGGCACCCGTCAACCTGCTGGAGTTCGACCTCGACGGCCTCGCGGCGTTCTGCGAGCGCCTGGGCGAGAAGCGCTTTCGCGCCACCCAGCTCTTCCGCTGGATCCACCAGCGGGGCGCCAGCGACTTCGGCCAGATGAGCGACCTGGCCAAGTCGCTGCGCGGCAAGCTCGAAGGCAGTGCCTGTGTCACGGCGCTGCCCGTCATCACCCAGAACATCTCGCAGGACGGCACGGTCAAGTGGCTGTTCGACGTCGGCGCCGGCGATGCGGTCGAGGCCGTCTTCATCCCCGAAGACGACCGCGGCACGCTGTGCATCTCCTCGCAGGCCGGTTGCGCCGTCGGCTGCCGCTTCTGCTCGACCGGGCACCAGGGCTTCAGCCGCAACCTGACGACCGGCGAGATCCTGGCCCAGCTCTGGTTCGCCGAGCATTTCCTGCGCAAGCACCTCGGCGCCCCGGGGCGTGTCATCTCCAACGTGGTGATGATGGGCATGGGCGAGCCGCTGCAGAACTACACGGCACTGGTGCCGGCGCTGCGCGTGATGCTGGACGACCATGGCTATGGCCTGTCGCGGCGCCGCGTGACGGTCTCCACCTCGGGCGTGGTGCCCATGATGGACCGGCTCGGCGAGGATTGCGCGGTGGCGCTCGCGGTGTCGCTGCACGCGCCCAACGACCCGCTGCGCGACAAGCTCGTGCCGCTGAACCGCAAGTACCCGCTGGACGAGCTGATGGGCGCCTGCCAGCGCTATCTGGCCCACGCGCCGCGCGACTTCATCACCTTCGAATACTGCATGCTGGACGGCGTGAACGACCAGCCCGAGCATGCGCGCGAACTGATCGCGCTCGTCGAGCGCCACCGCACCGAAGGTGTGTGGTGCAAGTTCAACCTGATCCCGTTCAACCCGTTCCCGGCGTCCGGCCTCAAGCGCTCCCCGGCAGCCCAGGTGACGGCGTTCGCCAGGCTGCTGGTCGATGCGGGCCTGGTCACCACGGTGCGCAAGACGCGCGGCGACGACATCGACGCGGCCTGCGGCCAGCTGGCCGGCGACGTGAAGGACCGCACGCGCGTGGCCCAGCGCATCGCGCTGCAGCGCCAGGTGCCGCTGCAGCCGGTGGCCGTGGCGCTGCCCAAGGGCTGACGGCATGCCGGCGGCCATTCCAATGCATGGCAGGGCGGGCGCGGCATGGGCCGGTGCGCTGGCCCTGCTGGCCGCGTTGCAGCTGGCCGGCTGTGCCACGCCGGGTGGCACCAATGCCTCCGAGCCCTCGGGCGTGGTGATCCCTGCCGAGGAGTCCGAGGCGCGCAAGCGCGCGCGGGTCCGCCTGGAGCTGGCCTCGCGCTATTTCGACCAGGGGCAGACCTCGGTCGCGCTCGAGGAGGTCAAGCTCGCGCTGGCGGCCGACCCCGGCTTCGCAGAGGCCTTCAATCTGCGCGGGCTGGTCTACATGCGGCTCGGCGACCTGGCATTGGCCGAAGAAAGCTTCCGCCAGGCGCAGCGGCTGCTGCCGCGCGAGCCCGGTACGGCGCACAACTATGGCTGGCTGCTGTGCCAGCAGGGCCGCTACGCGCAGGCCGTCGCGCAGTTTGCCGTGGCGCTGCAAAGCCCGGCCTATCCCGACAAGGCCAAGACCTGGCTGGCGCAGGGCATGTGCCAGCAGCAGGCCGGCGAGGCCGAAGAGGCCGAGCGCAGCTTCGGGCGTTCCTACGAACTCGACCCGGGCAACCCCATCACCGGCTACAACCTCGCGCAGTCGCTGTCCAAGCGCGGCGACGCGCAGCGGGCGCAGTTCTACATTCGCCGCATCAACAACAGCGAATACGCCAATGCCGAGTCCCTGTGGCTGGGCATCAAGATCGAGCGCAGCCTGGGCAATGGCCCGGCGGCGGAGCAGCTGAGCACGCAGTTGCGCAATCGTTTTGCGCAGTCCCGCGAGTACATGGCACTGGAGCGCCAAGCTTTCGATGAGTGAACACAACCTGTCCCAGGACGCGGCGCCGCCGCCTTCCGAACAAGCCGCCAGCGCACCGCAGCGGGCCGGTGCCATGCTGCGCCAGGCGCGCGAGCAGGCTGGTCTGCATGTGGAGGCCCTGGCCGTCGCACTCAAGGTGCCGGTCAAGAAGCTCGAAGCCCTGGAGGCCGGGCGCATCGACCTGCTGCCCGACCCGACCTTCGCACGCGGCCTGGCCGCCAGCATCTGTCGTGGCCTGAAGATCGACCCCAAGCCGGTGCTGGAGCTCATGCCCGGCATTTCGGGCGAGCGCATGGCGGTGTCGCCACCGGCCATCAATGCGCGCTTCGAGCCCGGCACCGCCGTTTCGACCGGCTCTGCGCTGCGCAGCAGCCCCAGCCCCGCCATGTGGGTGGTGCTGGTGCTGCTGCTGGGGGCGCTCGCCATCTACCTGTGGCCGAGCGCGGGCGAGCGCCCAAGCGTCTCGGATGCGGCCGTGCCGCTGGGCGCGCCCGAGCCCACCGGCGCGCCGGCCGAAGGTGCGGGCCCGGCCGCCGTGACCGAGCCGGCACCCTTGGCGGGCACAGCGCCCGCGGCCGTGCCGGTGCCGGCGGCTCCGCCGGCCGCTGCGGCACCAGCCGTCTCCGCCGCACCAGCGGCGACCGCGCTGCTGCAGTTCGTCGCCAAGGGCGAGACCTGGGTGCAGGTGACGGACGCCAATGGCAACGTGCCGCTGCGCCGCAGCCTCGTGGCCGGCGAGACCGTGACCGCCGACGGAACGCCGCCGCTGGCCGTGGTGATCGGCCGCATCGACGCGGTCGAGGTGCAGGTGCGTGGGCAAGCCAGGGACCTGCAGGCCATCGCGAAGAACAATGTCGCGCGATTCGAGGTGAGGTGAGCATGGCCGACACCCTTGTTCCAAGCGAGCCCTGTGCCATCGTGCCCGTGGCACCTGCCGCGCGCCACAGCCTGCAGGCCCAGGTGCGCTGGAAGGACCATTTGCTGACGCTGGGCGGCGATGCGCCCGTGCGCGTGCAGTCCATGACGAACACCGACACGGCCGATGCGATCGGCACCGCGATCCAGGTCAAGGAGCTCGCGCTGGCCGGCTCGGAGATGGTGCGCATCACGGTCAACACGCCCGAGGCCGCCGAGGCCGTGCCGCACATCCGCGAGCAGCTGGACCGCATGGGCATCCATGTGCCGCTGATCGGCGACTTCCACTACAACGGGCACCGCCTGCTGACCGACTTCCCGGCCTGTGCCGAGGCGCTGTCCAAGTACCGCATCAACCCCGGCAACGTGGGCAAAGGCGACAAGCACGACAAGCAGTTCGGTCAGATGATCGAAGCTGCGATGCGCTGGAACAAGCCCGTACGCATCGGCGTGAACTGGGGCAGCCTGGACCAGGAGCTGCTGGCCAGCCTCATGGATGCGAACAATGCGCGCCCCCAGCCGCTGGACGCCAAGCAGATCATGTACGAGGCGCTGATCACCTCGGCCATCTCCTCGGCCCAGCTGGCCGAGGGCATGGGCATGGCTGCGCAGCAGATCATCCTGTCGTGCAAGGTCAGCGGCGTGCAGGACCTGGTCACGGTCTATGGCGAGCTCGCGCGCCGCTGCCGCTATCCGCTGCACCTGGGCCTGACCGAAGCCGGCATGGGCACCAAGGGCACGGTGGCCTCCACGGCGGCGCTGGCGGTGCTGCTGCAGCAGGGCATCGGCGACACCATCCGCGTGTCCTTGACGCCGCAGCCGGGCGAGGCCCGCACCCAGGAAGTGGTGGTGGCCTCCGAGATCCTGCAGGCCCTGGGCATGCGCAGCTTCGTGCCCAGCGTGACGGCCTGCCCGGGCTGCGGCCGCACCACGAGCACCACCTTCCAGGAGCTGACCAAGCAGATCGACGATTTCCTGCGCCTGCAGATGCCGGTCTGGCGCAACCGCTATCCCGGCGTGGAGAAGCTCAAGGTCGCCGTGATGGGCTGCATCGTCAACGGACCGGGCGAGAGCAAGCATGCCGACATCGGCATCAGCCTGCCCGGCACCGGCGAGGCGCCGGCCGCGCCCGTCTTCATCGACGGCGAAAAAGCCATGACGCTGCGCGGCGAAGGCATCGCGCAGGAGTTCCAGAAGGTCGTTGAAAACTACATCGAGAAGCGTTTCGGCCAGCCCACCGCCGCCGACATCGCCTGAAACCGGATTCCCATGGCTGACAAGATCAATGCCGTCAAAGGCATGAACGACATATTGCCGGCGAGCGTGCCGCGCACCGACAAGCTGCCCGATTCGGCGCTGTGGCACTGGTTCGAGGGTACCGTGCGCGAGGTGCTGGCGCGCTACGGCTACCAGTACATCGTGACCCCCGTGGTCGAGCCCACCGCGCTGTTCGTGCGCGGCCTGGGTGAGGTGACCGACATCGTCGAGAAGGAGATGTACTCCTTCACCGATGCGATGAACGGCGACAAGCTCACGCTGCGGCCCGAGGCCACGGCCGGCATCGTGCGCGCCATGGTCGAGCACAACGCGCTGTACAACGGCCCGCTGCGGCTGTGGACGCTGGGGCCGATGTTTCGCCATGAGCGCCCGCAGAAGGGCCGCTACCGCCAGTTCCACCAGCTCGACGTCGAGGCCCTGGGCTTTGCCGGCCCGGACGTGGACGCCGAGCTGATCCTCATGGTGCGCGCGCTGTGGAAGCAGCTGGGCCTTGTCGAAGGCCAGCATGTGCGGCTGGAGCTCAACAGCCTGGGCCAGCCGGCCGAGCGCCAGGCGCACCGCGACGCGCTGGTGCGCCACTTCGAGGCCCATGCCGAGCTGCTGGACGAGGACGCCAAGCGCCGGCTGCACAGCAATCCGCTGCGCATCCTGGACACCAAGAACCCGGCCATGCAGGCCGTGGTCGAGGCTGCGCCGCAGCTCATGGACTTCCTGGGCGAAGCGTCGCGCGCGCATTTCGATGCGGTGCGCGCCGTGCTCGACGCCGCCGGCCTGGCCTACCGCGTGAACCCGCGTCTCGTGCGCGGCATGGACTACTACAACCTCACGGTGTTCGAGTGGGTCACCGACCAGTTGGGCTCGCAGGGCACGGTCTGCGGCGGCGGCCGCTACGACGGCCTCATCGCGCAGATGGGTGGCAAGCCGGCGCCCGCCGTGGGCTTCGGCCTGGGCATCGAGCGCTTGCTGCTGCTCGTGCAGGAGCTCAAGCTGGCAGTGCCCGATGCCGCGCCCGACGCGTATGCCATCGTCGCCGCGCCGGAGCTGCTGCCGCGCGCCATGGCCACGCTGGAGCAGTTGCGCGCTGCCGGTGTCACGGTCGTGCTGCATGCCGGTGGTGGCAGCATGAAGTCGCAGTTCAAGAAGGCCGATGCCAGCGGTGCCCGGCACGCGCTGGTTTTCGGTGTGGACGAAGCGGCCACGGACGAGGTCACCGTCAAGGCCTTGCGCGACGGGCAGGGCGCCCAGCAGCGCCGCCCCCTTTCCAGCCCGGCCGACTGGGCCGCAACCCTACAATCGCGCGCTTGATTTCGCGCCCTCATCGCGCTCCTCCATGGCAAAACACCTCGACCTCGAAGAACAAGAACAGCTCGACCAGATCAAGCATCTGTGGCAGCGCTACGGCAACGCCATCACCTGGTTGCTGATTCTGGTGCTGGCCGGGTTCGCCGGCTGGAATGGCTGGCAGTACTGGCAACGCACGCAGGCGGCCAAGGCCGCGGCGCTGTTCGACGAAGTCGATCGCGCGGCGAAGGCGGGCGACATGTCGCGCCTGGAGCGTGCCTTCGGCGACATCCGCAGCGGCTACGCCGGCACCAGCTATGCGCAGCAGGCCGGCCTGCTGGCGGGCAAGGCGCTCTACGAAAAGGGCAATGCCGACGCGGCCAAGGCGGCCCTGACCTGGGTGGCGGACAAGTCCTCGGATGCCGGCTACCAGGCCATGGCGCGGTTGCGCCTGGCCGGCGTGCTGCTCGATGCCAAGTCCTACGACGAGGCGCTGCAGCAGCTCTCGGGCAACTTTGCGGGCGAGTTCGCTGCGCTCGCGGCCGACCGCCGCGGCGACATCCTGGCCGCGCAGGACAAGAAGCCCGAGGCCATTGCCGAATACCGCAAGGCCTACGCCGGCATGGACGCCCGCATGGACTACCGCCGCATGGTGGAGGTCAAGCTCAACGCGCTGGGTGTCGACCCTGCTGTCGCGGGAGCTGCCAAATGATGGCGGGCCGCCGGCGTCTGGCGTCCACCGCCGCACTGCTGGGGCTGACGGCCGCACTGCTGGCGGGCTGTGGCAGCGCCAAGCCCAAGCCGGCCGACCTGGGCCCCAATCCGGGGCTGCTGGGCGTGCGCCAGGCCTGGACGGCCAAGATCGGCACGGTCGGCTATCCACTGGACGTGCGGGTCACGGGCCAGCAGGTGGCGCTGGCCAGCGGCGATGGCACCGTGGTGGCGCTGGATGCGCGCAGCGGGCGTGAGCTGTGGCGCGCCTCGGCCAACGCCAAGCTGTCGGCGGGCGTGGGCAGCGACGGCCAGCGCACGGCCGTGGCCACGCAGGCCAACGAGGTCGTGGTGTTCGAAGCCGGCCGCGAACTGTGGCGGCACAAGCTCGCGGCCCAGGTCGTGACGGCCCCCTTGGTGGCCGGCGGCCGCGTGTTCGTGCTGGCGTCGGACCGTTCGGTCACTGCGCTGGACGGCGCGAGCGGCCGGCGCCTGTGGAACCAGCAGCGTCCCGGCGATCCGCTGGTGCTGCGCCAGGGCGGCGTGATCCTGGCTGTGGGCGACACGCTCGTGGTCGGCCTGTCGGGCCGGCTGGTCGGACTCAATCCGCTGAACGGACAGGTGCGCTGGGATGCGCCCGTGGCCACACCGCGCGGCACCAACGATGTGGAGCGTCTGGTCGACCTCGTGGGACGCGTGAGCCGTGTCGGCGACTCGGTCTGCGTGCGCGCGTTCCAGGTCGGCGTGGGCTGTGTGGACGCCGGACGCGGCACGCTGGCCTGGACCAAGCCCTCGCAAGGCTATGCCGGTGTCGATGGCGACGACCGCATGGTCTACGGCCCCGAAAGCGATGGCAAGCTCGTGGCCTGGCGCCGCAGCAGCGGCGAGCAGGCCTGGATGTCCGAGCGGCTGCGCTACCGCCAGCTCACGGCGCCGCTGGCGTTGGGGCGCTCGGTGATCGTGGGTGACGACAGCGGGACCGTGCATTTCCTGTCGCGCGAGGACGGTTCGCCGTTGACGCGTGTGAGTACCGATGGCTCGGCCATCGCCGCCGCACCGGTCGTGGCGGATGACATGTTGGTCGTGGTCACGCGCAATGGCGGCGTGTTCGGCTACGCACCCGAGTAAAGCGCACAAGATGAAACCCGTCATTGCCCTGGTGGGCCGGCCCAACGTCGGCAAGTCCACCCTTTTCAACCGGCTGACGCGTTCGCGCGATGCCATCGTGGCCGACTTCGCCGGCCTCACGCGCGACCGCCATTACGGCAATGGCAAGCAGGGCAAGCACGAGTACATCGTCATCGACACGGGCGGCTTCGAGCCTACGGCCGAGAGCGGCATCTACAAGGAGATGGCCAAGCAGACGCGCCAGGCCGTGGCCGAGGCCGACGTGGTCATCTTCGTGCTCGATGCGCGGGGCGGCCTGTCGGCGCAGGACCACGACATCGGCAACTACCTGCGCCGGCTGGGCAAGCCCTGCGTGCTGGCGGCCAACAAGGCCGAGGGCATGCACGACGGCCAGCAACTGGTCGAATTCTTCGAGCTGGGCCTGGGCGAGGTGCATGCGGTCTCGGCCGCGCACGGCCAGGGCGTGCGCACGCTGGTCGAGCTGGCGCTGGCCCCGCTGAATCTGCCGGAGGAGCCCGAGGACGAGCAAGGCAGCGAGCCCGGTGTGATCCGCCTGGCCGTGGCCGGCCGGCCCAACGTCGGCAAGTCCACGCTGATCAACACCTGGCTGGGCGAGGAGCGCCTGGTGGCGTTCGACATGCCCGGCACCACGCGCGATGCCATCAGCGTGCCGTTCGAGCGGCATGGCCAGCGCTTCGAGCTCATCGACACAGCGGGCTTGCGCCGGCGCGGCAAGGTGTTCGAGGCCATCGAGAAGTTCTCGGTCGTCAAGACGCTGCAGGCCATTGAGGGTGCCAACGTCGTGCTGCTGCTGCTGGACGCCACGCAGGGCGTGACCGACCAGGATGCCCACATCGCAGGCTATGTGCTGGAGAGCGGCCGTGCCGTGGTGATCGCGGTCAACAAATGGGATGCGGTGGACGAGTACCAGCGCGAGCTGGTGCAGCGTTCGATCGAGACGCGCCTGCCCTTCCTGAAGTTCGCGGCGCTGCACTTCATCTCCGCGAAGAGGCGTCAGGGCCTGGGGCCCTTGTGGGGTGCCATCGCGCAGGCGCACAAGGCGGCCATGTGCAAGATGTCCACGCCTGTGCTGACCCGGCTGTTGCTGGAGGCGGTGCAGTTCCAGGCGCCCAAGCGCAGCGGCATGTTCCGTCCCAAGCTGCGTTACGCGCACCAGGGCGGCATGAACCCGCCCATCATCGTCGTGCATGGCAATTCGCTGGAGCACGTGACCGACACCTACAAGCGTTTTCTCGAGGGCCGATTCCGCAAGGAGTTCGACCTGACCGGAACGCCATTGCGCATCGAGATGCGGACCTCGGCCAACCCGTTTGCCGACAAGGGCTAGCGCTGAGCGCGCTGCGTTTTCCGCGCGGGGTGCCGGTGCGGGCCGCTTGTCTCATCACGCGGCCTAAGGATATCGGTGTTTCCACGGAGCGCACCAACCCTCTGTGGTAAGGTGCGCTCTTCCAAATAACAACTGTTTGAACACGGAGGATATCGTGAGCAACAAAGGTCAACTTTTGCAGGATCCTTTCCTGAACACG
>DATKFT010001193.1:0-8550 GCA_035544335.1 Pseudorhodoferax sp. | reverse complement strand
CTGCTGGTCGGCCAGCAGCACACCGCCCTGCCCCTGCTCGACACCACCTTGCTCCATGCCCTGGCCGCCGTGGAGTTCGCTCTCGCCGAGGCTTGATCTGCGCCCCACGGTGCGCGCTGGGCCGAGAGCCGCGGCGCGGCTCACACCGGCGGATAGTCGCCCGTGCCGTCCGGCCAGAGCGTCAGCACCTCGTAGCCTTCGGGCGTGACCGCCACCATGTGCTCCCACTGGGCGGACGGCGAGCGGTCCTGCGTCACCACGGTCCAGCCGTCGGCCAGCTGCCGCGTCTCGCGCTTGCCCGCGTTGAGCATGGGCTCGATCGTGAACACCATGCCGGCTTCCAGCCTCAGGCCCTCGCCGGGCCGGCCGTAGTGCAGCACGTCGGGCGCCTCGTGGTAGCTGCGCCCGATGCCGTGGCCGCAGTACTCGCGCACCACGCTGAAATGCGCACGGTGCGCCACCGTCTGGATCGCATGGCCGATGTCGCCCAGCGTGGCGCCGGGCCGCACCTGCTGGATGCCGGCGCGCATGGCCGCGTAGGTGGTGTCGACCAGGCGGCGCGCCAGCGGGCTGGGGCTACCCACGAAGAACATGCGGCTGGTGTCGCCGAACCAGCCGTCCTGGATGACGGCCACATCGATGTTGACGATGTCGCCCTTCTTCAGGATCTTGGTCGGCGAGGGAATGCCGTGGCACACGACCTGGTTGACCGAGGTGAGCACGGTCTTGGGGTAGCCCTGGTAGCCGATGTTGGCAGGCACGGCACGCTGCACCTGCACGATGTGCGCATGGCAGATGCGGTCGAGCTCCTCGGTGCTGACGCCCGGCACCACATGCGGCGCGACGACGCTGAGCACCTCGGCCGCCAGCCGCCCGGCCTGGCGCGCCATCGCGATCTCCTCGGACGACTTGATGGTGACGGTGCGCGGCATCAGCATCGGTTCAATGCCTGGCTTTCGCTGCGGCCCGGGGCTTCTCGCTGCGCGCTGCGCCGTCGGCGGCCAGCGCAGCGATGTCGAACCCGCCCGCGATTTCGGCCCGAACCAGCATCTGGCAGATGTCGCGGTGGTCCAGCTCGGGGTACATCTCGCTGAGCATGCCGATGCGCATCCAGTGCTCGGCCTGCGCGTTGATGGAGCGGCTGAGCGCATTGCCTGCCACGCGCAGGTTCTCATGCATGAGTTCTGAAATCTTGACGATGCCCATGGCGCGATTCTATACGGAACGTATATGAATCGTATATTCCCGATGCGGGCCGCCGGCGCGCCAGCAGCCGCCGCGCCTGTCCCGTCAGCCCCGCATGAGCTCCCAGAGCCGGGCCGGCGTCAGCGGCATCTGCAGCAGCGGCGCCTTGGCGGCCAGGCCATTGCGCGCGAACGCGTCGGCCACGGCGTTGACGATGGCCGGCGTGGCGCCGATGGTGCCGAGTTCACCCACGCCCTTCACACCCAGCGGGTTGTTCTTGCAGGGCACGCTCTGGTCCATGCGCGTGAGGAAGTCCGCACGCAGCACGTCGGCACGCGGCACGGCGTAATCCATCAGGCTGCCGGCCACGGGCTGGCCGGTCTCGGCGTCGTAGACCACCTGCTCGCACAACGCCTGGCCGATGCCCTGCACGGCCCCGCCGTCGAGCTGGCCGGTCACGATGAGCGGATTGATCACACGGCCCACGTCGTTGACCGAGGCATAGGCCACGATCTCCACGGCGCCGGTCTGCGGGTCGAGCTCGATCTCGCTGATGTGGCAGCCGTTGGGCCAGGTCGGGCCGGCCACGCTGCTCGTGGAGTCCATGAAGATGCGCCGCTCGGGCTGGCGCGCGGCCAGCTCGAACAGGCCGATCCGCAGGTCGGTGCCGGCCACCGTGAAGGCACCCTGTTCGTAGCGGATGTCCTCGGCTGCGGCTTCGAGCTCCTTGGCCGCAAGCGCACGGGCCTTGTCCAGCGTGCGCTCGCTGCCCACGCGAACGGCCGAGCCGCCCGTGAAGATGGAGCGCGAGCCCGCGCTGCCGAAACCGTCGCCGCGGTCGGTGTCGCCCAGCACCACGCGCACCTTGTCGGCCGGCACGCCGAAGGCGTCGACCACGAGCTGCGCGAGCGAGGTCGCGATGCCCTGGCCCATGGCGTTGACGGCCGAGAACACCTCGATCATGCCGTCGGCCTGGACCTCCACGGTCACACGCTCCTCGAACACGTTGCCGCCCGTCCACTCGAGGAAGGTGGCGATGCCCTGGCCGCGCCACAGGCCGCGTGCGGCCGAGTCTGCGGCCCGCGCCGCAAAGCCCTGCCAGTCGGCCAGGGCCAGCGCCTGCTCCATCTGCTGCTCGAAGGCGCCCGTGTCGTAGGTCTGCGCCATCGGGTTCTTGTAGGGCATCTGTTCGGGCCGGATGAAGTTGGCCCGGCGCAGCGCGATGCGGTCGATGCCGGTCTGGCGCGCGGCCTCGTCCATGAGGCGCTCGATGTTGAAGATGGCCTCGGGCCGGCCCGCGCCGCGGTAGGCGCCCGTGGGCGCCTGGTTGGTCAGCACGGCCTTGAAGTGGAAGTCGATGGTCTGGATGTCGTAGACGCTGGTCTGCACCCAGGGGCCGATCAGCAGCTGGATGGCCACGCCGGTGCCGGTGGCGTAGGCGCCCACGTTGGCCAGCGAGGCGATGCGCAGCGCGAGGATGCGGCCCTGGGCGTCCAGCGCCAGTTCGGCCTGCGTCTGCACGTCGCGCCCGTGGTAGCTGGCCAGGAACTCCTCGCTGCGCTCGGACACCCATTTCACGCTGCGGCGCAGCGCATGCGCGGCGTAGCCCAGCGCCACGTCCTCGAGGTAGGCGCCGGTCTTCATGCCGAAGCCCCCGCCCACGTCGCCCACGACCACGCGGGCCTGGTCGCGCGCGATGCCCAGCGCGTCGGCCACGGTGTTGCGCACGCCCGAGGGCATCTGCGTGGACATGCGGATCGTGAGCCGGCCGTCGCCGGCATCGCCGCTGGCCAGCACGGTGCGCGGCTCCAGCGTCAGCGCGGCCAGGCGCTGGTGCGTGAGGTCCAGCCGCACGCGGTGCTGCGCGCGTGCGAAGGCCTCTTCGGTGGCCTGTGCATTGCCATGGCGCATCTCGGCCGCGATGTTGTCGGGTGCCGCGTCGATCAGCACGGGCGCGCCGCTGGACAGCGCCTGCGCCACGGTGGTCACCGCGGGCAGCTCGGCGTAGTCGACGAACACGGCCTCGGCCGCATCGCGCGCCTGCTGCAGCGACTCGGCCACGACCAGGGCCACGGGCTCGCCCACGAAGCGCACGCGCTCGTGGGCCAGCGCGTGCAAGGGCGGGCTCACGCCCGGCTGGCCGTCGGCCCGCTTGAAGCCGGCCGTGCCCGGCAAGGGCTTGACGCCCGCGGCCACGAGGTCGGCCCCGGTGTAGACCGCCACCACGCCGTCCATGCCGCGCGCGGCCTGCGCATCCACCGCGGCGATGCGCGCGTGCGGATAGGGCGAACGCACGAACACCGCGCGCAACTGCGGCTGCGGGGCCTGGGACGCGTGGAGTGCCTGCGGCACGAAGTCGTCCGTGAACTGCCCACGCCCGGCCAGCAAAGCGTCGTCTTCGAGGCGGCGCACGGCGTGGCCGCTGCCGAAACGGGTGGGGGATGCGAGGGTGTCCAAAGCAGCGCCTTTCGGGAGTCCGTTCCATCGGGCGCTTCGCGGCCCCGGGGCCTGCGAAGCGGAGCAGCTTTGGAAATTAACAGAAATCGCGGCGCGGTGTGCCGCATGGGCGACGCCGCAGGCCCACCACGCTCAGCGCTTTTGCTGGCGGTAGGTCTCGTCCATCTCGGGCGCTTTGCTGGTGTCCTGCACACCACGGCGCAGGTCGGTGTGCGCCTGCTTGCCCTCGGCGGGCACCTGGCCGTCGGTCATGTCCTGGCTGCTCTGGTCACGCTCGTGCGGCAGCGCCAGGTCGTCCGGAGGGCGCACCAGCGCACCCGGGCGTGGACGACGGCGCAGGTAGTTGACGCGGGGCTTGGAACCCGAGGGCTTGTCGTAGGCGGACATGGTGGACTTTCTCGCGGCGGCCGGGCCGGCGGCCCTGGCAGCTGTGTGCAGTTTTCGGACTCTGAAACCACGTGCACGTCCACGGTGTCGGAAACGGACGACGGCGCTCGTAGGACGTGCGCGGCACCCATGACCCTGACGCAGACCCGGCCGCCGCCGCGAGGCACTGCCGCAGTTCGGTTAGATTCCCGCCATGCCTGTTCCCGACGCGATGCCGCAAGCGCGCGCCCCGAGTTTTTCCGCCGCCGAGTTCCGCCGCAGCCTGTCGATGTTCGCCACCGGCGTGACCATCGTGACGGCGCGCCGTGCCGACGGCGAACTGGTCGGCCTGACCGCCAACTCCTTCAACTCCGTCTCGCTGAGTCCGCCGCTGGTGCTGTGGAGCCTTGCGCAGGCGGCCTCGTCCATGGCCGCGCTGAGCGCCGGCTCGCACTACGCGATCAACATCCTGGCCTCGGACCAGAAGGCCCTGGCCGAGCGCTTCGCGGCGCGCGGCGCCGACCGCTGGCAGGGCGTGGCCTGGCACGCAGGCGTGGCCGGCGCCCCGGTGCTGGAAGGCGCGGCGGCCGTGTTCGAGTGCTTCAACCGCAGCCGCTACGAGGAGGGTGACCACGTCATCTTCGTCGGCGAGGTCGAGCAGTGCGCGCACCGCGCGGGCGCCTCGCCACTGCTGTTCCACGGCGGGCGCTTCTACACCGAGCATCCGCTCTGAGCCCGGCCCCCCGATGCAGGCACAACGCAAAGACCACCTGGACGGCCTGGCTATGGGCATGCTCGTGGTGTGCTGCCTGGTCTGGGGCGCACAGCAGGTGCTCGTGAAGGCCACCATCGTCCACATGCCGCCCGTGCAGCAGGGCGCGCTGCGCTTCGTGGCGGCCACGCTGCTGCTGATGGGGTGGTGCCGCTGGCGCGGCATCGCGCTGTTCGCGCGCGACGGCTCGCTCGTGGCCGGCCTGCTGGCCGGGCTGCTGTTCTTCGGCGAGTTCGTCTGCCTGTACCTGGGCCTGGTCCACACCACGGCCTCGCGCGCCACGGTGTTCCTGTACACCTCGCCGTTCTGGGTCGCGCTGCTGCTGCCCTGGTGGGTATCCAGCGAACGCCTGCGCCCGGCGCAGTGGACCGGCCTGGCCTGCGCCTTCGTGGCCGTGGCCTTCGCGTTGCGCGAGGGCTTCGGCGCAGGCATGGCCACCTGGCGCGGCGACCTGCTCTCGCTGGTCGCGGCCCTGCTGTGGGGCCTGACCACGGTGCTGATCCGTGCCGCCGGCCTCACGCGGCTGGTGCCCGAAAAGCTGCTGTTCTACCAGCTGGCGGTCTGCGCGCTGCTGTTTCCGCCGCTGTCGCTGGCGCTGGGCGAGCGCTGGGACATGCCGGCCACGCCCTTCGTCTGGACCTCGCTGGCGCTGCAGACGCTGATCGGCGCGTTCGCGAGCTACCTGGCCTGGATGTGGCTGCTGGGTCGCTACCCGGCGACGCGGCTGTCAGCCTTCATCTTCCTGACGCCGCTGTGCGCGCTGGCCTTCGGCGCGCTGACGCTGCACGAGCCGCTCACACCCAGCCTGCTCGGGGCCATGGCGCTCGTGGCGGTCGGCATCTGGCTGGTCAACAGCGCGCCGGTTCGGCGATGATTGACCTCCATCCCCCGTCTCCCTGTCTCTCCCGCAAGGAAGCCCCATGTCCCTGATCGAGATCCGCAAGCGCAGCCTGACCATCGAGACCATCTACCACGAGGGCGGCCCGCCAGTGGAGGTGCCGCTCAAGATGGCCGCGGCCTGCGCCGTCATCCGCAATCCCTACGCGGGCCGCTACGAGCCCGACCTCATGCCCTTCATGGCCGAGCTGCGCAGCCTCGGAACACTGCTGGCCGAGGAGCTCGTGGAAACGCTGGGCCGCGACAAGATCGAGGTGTACAGCAAGGCCGCCATCGTCGGCGTGGACGGCGAGATGGAGCACGGCGCGGTCTGGCACGAAGCCGGCGGCTGGGCCATGCGCCAGGTGCTGGGCGAGCCCAAGGCCATCGTGCCGGCGGCCAAGGCCGTGGCCGGCGCGGGCTACCGGCTCATGGTGCCCGTGCACTACATCCACGCCTGCTACGTGCGCAGCCACTTCAACAGCATCGAGGTCGGCATCCAGGACGCACCGCGGCCCAAGGAAATCCTGTTCGCGCTGGTCATGGGCACGGGCGGGCGCGTGCATTCGCGCCTGGGCGGCCTGCTCAAGGAAAACGTCTCGGTGCACGACGGGCAGCGCTGAGCTCCGCCGCCGCCGCGGGCGCTCAATCCGCGAGCAGCCGGGCCATGGCCTCCACCGTGCGCGGCGCCGAGCCCTCGGCCTTGTTGCCGATCGTGAGGTAGGCCGGATGGCCGGCCGCCGTGGTCGCGCGTGCCACGCGGGCCAATGCGGCGCGGGTCTCGGGATCGGGGTCGACCAGCTGGTCGAAGGGCAGGTACAGCGCCTTGGCGTCCTCGTAGCCGTAGGCGCCATGGCTGCGGTGCAGGTTCCAGCGGCAGACCATGGGGCCGGGCCACAGCGCACGCAGCACGGGCAGCTGCGCGGCGATCGGCGGCATCTTGGCGTGGCCGCCCAGGCAGTAGGTGGCGCCGCCCGCGCGCAAGGCCTCGGCAAAGGCCGGCACCAGCCAGTCGGCGTTGCGCACCTCGACCGCCAGCACGAGGTCGGGCGCGCGCTCGCGCAGCTCGGCCAGCGGCGGCAGCGCGGCCAGCATGGCCTGCAGCCGCGCGATCCAGTGCGGCATGCGCGCGGGCATGGCCGGCGCCAGCGGGCTGATCTGAAAGACCAGCGCACCGGTCTTCTCGCCCAGGCCCTGCAGCGCCGGCTCGACGAAGGCCGACCAGGCCAGCGCGGGGTCGAGGAAGCCCTCGTTGGTGCGCATGCCCTGCCCGTCCTCGCGCCGCACGAGCGCGTCGGACACCACGCTGGGCGCCTTGACCACGAAGCGGAACGCTGCGGGCACCTGCTCGGCATAGGCCGCGTACTGCGCCACGGTCAAGGGCTGGTAGAAGGCACGGTCCAGCGAGACGGCGTTCATGAGCGGGTGCTGCGCATAGGTCGCCAGGCCCCGGCGCGCCAGCATGGCCTCGGTGTACTGGCCGTCCCAGACCAGCCCGTCCCAGCCCGGGAAGGACCAGGACGAGGTGCCCAGGTGCAGGCGTCCGTGCATGCTGCCATGCAAGCGCGCGGCCAGCGCGGCGAACTCCGCGGGCCAGGGGGCGGGCGCGACCGCACGCGTGCGCGGGCGTTTCGCAGGCCGCTCCGCGGGCGGCTCGACAAGCGCTGGCGCGGGCCGCAGGGCCGGCGCGGGCTCGGGCGGGGTCTCTTCGGGGAACAGCCAGTCCTGCATCAGCCCTGGTCCGCGCGTTCGCGCGCGAATTGTTCGTACCAGGCCAGGCAGCCCGGGTTGGCCATGGTGCCGCGGTTGAGCACCTTGTCGGCGCTCTGGCCCAGCAGCAGCTTCTTGATCGGCAGCTCCTGCTTCTTGCCCGACAGCGTGCGCGGGATCTCGGGCACCTGGAAGACCGCATCGGGCACGAAACGCGGCGACAGCGCCCGCCGCACGGCCTCGTTGAGCCGGCCCTTGAGCGCATCGTCGAGCTGCACGCCCTCGCGCAGCACCACGAACAGCGGCATCCAGCTCGGCCGGCCCAGGTACTCCAGGTCCACGACCATGGCGTCCAGCACCTCGGGCAGCGACTCGATCGCGCTGTAGATCTCGCTGGTGCCCATGCGCAGGCCGTGGCGGTTGATCGTGGCATCGCTGCGGCCGAAGATCACGCAGCTGCCGTCGGCATCCACGCGCAGCCAGTCGCCATGGCGCCAGACGCCCGCGAACATGTCGAAGTAGCTGGCCAGGTAGCGCGCGTTGCCGGGGTCGTTCCAGAAGTACAGCGGCATCGAGGGGATGGGCCGCGTGCAGACCAGTTCGCCAACCTCGCCGACCAGGGCTTTGCCTTCGTCGCTCCAGGCCTCCACGGCCGCACCCAGCATGCGGCACTGCATCTTGCCCGGCTCCAGCGGCAGCGTGCGCAGGCCACCGATGAAGCCGCCCGCGAAGTCCGTGCCGCCCGACACATTGCACCACCAAATGTCAGCCTCCCGGCTCGCCACTGCGTGTGCTTCGCCACCTCCCGAGGAGGAGGCGCGGCCGCCTTGGGGCGGCCCGGCGGCGGCCGCATCGTCTGCGCCACGCAGCTTGCGGAACTGCGCCGTGCCCCAGCGCTGCACCTCCTCTGCGAGCGGCGAACCCGTGGTGCCCAGCGCGCGCACGCGCGCCAGGCCCGGGTAGCGCGACAGGTCCACGCCGGCCTTCATGCAGTTGGCGAAATAGGCCGCGCCAGCGCCGAAGAAGGTCACGCCCGTGCTCTCGGCGAAGCGCCACAGCACGTCCCAGTCGGGCTGCTCGCGGCTGCCGCCCGGGCTGCCGTCGAAGATGCAGCAGGTGGCGCCAGCCAGCAGCCCGGCGACCTGGCAGTTCCACATGATCCAGCCCGTGGTGCTGTACCAAAG
>DATKFT010001192.1:0-8752 GCA_035544335.1 Pseudorhodoferax sp. | reverse complement strand
GCCGTGTTCGGCGGCGACCTGGGCTGGCCGCTGCCGGCCTGGCTGGCGGCCTGTGCGCTGCTGGGCGCGGTGGTCGGCGCGGCGGTGGGGCCGTTCGCGCTGCGCCTGCGCGGCAACTACCTCGTCATGGTGACCATCGCGCTGGTCTTCATCGGCAGCCACATCTTCAACAACTGGACGGCCGTCACGGGCGGCACCGCAGGCCGCGCCATCACGCCGAGTCTGCAGCTGCTGGGCTGGGACCTCGGCGATGCGGTGCTCAAGGACCGGCGCTTCGCATGGTTCGTCTGGCCGCTGGTCGCGCTGTGCGGCCTGGGCGTCGTGAACATCCTGCGCTCGCGGCCGGGCCGGGCGCTGCAGGCCATCCGCGACCGCGACCTCACGGCCGAGGTGCTCGGCATCGACATGGCGCGCTACAAGGTCGCGGCCTTCGCACTGTCCAGCGCGCTGGCCGCTGTGGGCGGCGGCCTGTACGGAGCCTACGTGGGCTTCGCGAGCCCGGCCGAGTGGACGCTGATCCTGTCTATCCAGTACCTGGCCATGATCATCGTCGGCGGCGTGGGCAGCGTGCTGGGCTCCGTCGTCGGCGCGGCCGTGGTCATCTGCCTGCCGCACGCCACCCAGGCCCTGGTGGCCATGCTGCCCACCACGGGCCGGCTGATCTCGCAGTCGCCCGGCGACGGCGGCTGGGTCTCGGTCTTCGCGCTCAACCAGGTGCTGTTCGGCGTGCTCATCGTCGTCTTCCTCACGCGGGCACCGCGCGGCCTGTCCGCCGTGCTGGGCGCGCTGTGGCGGCGCCTGGAGGCGCGCTTCCCACGCCGCTGCGCGGCAGCTTCCCCCCCACCCTCCAGGAGACAAGCATGAACCAGAAAACCTTCGCGCTGCGGCGCAGCCTCGGGGCCGCCACCGTGCTCGCGTTGCTCGCCGGCGCCGGCCAAGCGCAGGGTGCGCCAGGCAACGCCCCGGGCTTTGACGGCCAGACCATCCAGGTCGGCTACATCGGTCCGCTGACCGGCCCCGTGGCCGTGCTGGGCCAGCCCGTGCTGACCGGCATGCAGGTCTTCTTCGAGGCGGTCAATGCGCAGGGCGGCATCGCGGGCAGGTACAAGGTCAAGGTCCTGACCGAGGACCACCAGAACACCGAGGCCCAGGCCGTGCAGAAGTACGCCAAGCAAAAGGGCGGGGTGGTCACGGGCGCGATGTTCGGCACGCACACCACCAAGGCGGTGCTGCCCGAGCTGCGCCGCGACAGGTTCGTGATGGCGCCCGCGGGCTTCGAGGGTTTCATGATCAAGGACCCCAACCTGCTGCCGATCGGCTCGACCTACGAGCTGATGGCCATCAACTCGGTCGACTACCTGGTCCACAAGGGCGGCCGCAAGGACGCGAACTTCTGCGCGCTCGTGCGGGACGACCCGTTCGGACTGGCAGGCCTCAAGGGCTGGAAGTTCGCGCTCGAGAAGAGCGGCAAGAAGGTCGTGGAGACCACCTACCTGGGCCAGGCCGACAAGGACTTCACGGGCCAGGTCAACCAGATGAAGAACGCCAAGTGCGAGGTGGTGCTCGTGACCACGGTGCCGGGCCAGCTGGTCAGCATCGTGGGCAGCGCCGCGCGCGCGGGCTTTGCGCCGCAGTGGGTCGGCCAGTGGCCGTCGTGGCACGGCGCGCTGCTCAACACGCCCGTGGTCGACTACCTGGAGAAGAACGTGATGATCGCCGGCGAAGGCGTGGAGTGGGGCGGCACGAACGCGCCCGGCGTGGCCCCGATGCTGGCCGACATCGCGCGCTACAGGCCCGAGCAAAAGCCCGACCTGTGGGTCGTGGTGGGCTACACGCAGGCGCGTGCGATGACCGCCATGCTGGAGAAGGCCGTGGCCAACGGCGACCTGTCGCGCGAGGGCGTGATGAAGGCCCTGACCCAGCTGGGCGAGGTGGACAACCAGGGCCTGTCGGGCAACTACACGTACGGCCCCATCGCCGGCCGCGCGCCCGCGATGGCGGGCTCCATCTTCAGGATCAACCGCCACAAGCCCTTCGGCCTCGAAGGCGTCGAGATGAACTACACGTCGCCGCTCGTCAGGAGCTACGTGTTCGACGACGAGACCAAGAAGTAAGGCGCGGCGACCGGCCCGTTTCCTTTGCCAACCCCGAGAACAGTTCCATGACCGATTCTTCCCCGCCGCATGCGCCCGATGCGGGCGTGCACCTGGATGCGGCCCAGGTGATGCCCGGCGCCGATGGCCTGGCCCTGCGCGCGAGCCGCTGCACGGCCTGCGGCCAGGCCACCTTCCCGTCCTCGACGGTCTGCCCCTTCTGCCTGGAGGAGGCGCTCGAGGACCTGCCGCTGGCGGGCACGGCCCGGCTCTACGCGTTCACGCGCGTGCATGTCGCGCCCCGGTCGTGGACGGTCCCGTATGCCGTCGGCTATGCGGACTTCCCGAACGGCCTGCGCCTGCTCGCCAAGCTGGCCGATGCGGGCGAGGGCTGGGCGCCCGACCAGCGCGTGCGGCTGCAGGTCGTGCCCGCCGGTGAGAGCCGCTACCGCTACTACTTCTCGGGAGAAAGCGCATGAGCCGCGGCACGCTGCGCGAGGTCGCCGTCCTGGGCACGGGCATCGTCGCATTCGGCAAGTACCCGGCGCTGCCCGTGCCCCATCTGGCGCGGCCCGCCGTGACCGAGGCGCTGCGCGAGTCGGGCCTGCCGCGTGCCGACATCGCGGCGCTGTACTGCGGCTCGGCGCTGTCCGGCATGATGGCCGGCCAGCGCGTGGCGCGCGAGAGCGGCCTGACCGGCATCCCGATCGTCAACGTCGAGAACGCCTGCTCTTCGAGCGCTGCGGCGTTCCGCGAAGCCATGGTGGCGGTCGGCAGCGGGCTCATCGACTACGCCCTCGTGGTGGGCGTCGAGAAGCTGAGCCGCTTGGGCGGCGGCACCTTGCCGCTGGACCACGAGGACATCGAGGTCGCCAACGGCCAGGTCATGCCCGGCCTGTACGCGATGCGCGCGCAACGCTACCTGCACGAGCATGGGCACAGCGTCCACGACCTGGCGGCCGTGGCGGTCAAATCCCGCCGGCACGGGGCGCTGACGCCGTACGCGCAGTTCCGCACCGCCACGACCACCGAGGAGGTGCTGGCCTCGCGCCCGATCGCCGACCCGCTGACCCTCATGCAATGCTGCCCTGCCGGCGATGGCGCGGCCGCCGTCGTGATCGGGCCTGCCGATGCGGCGCCACGCGGTGCGCACCGGCCGGTCCGCGTGCTGGGCTCGCACCTGGCCTCGGGCAGGTTCGTCAGCGGCTTCCGCGACATGACCGTGCCCGAGATCACGGTGCGCTGCGCGGGCGAGCTCTACGAGGAGATCGGGCTGGATCCGCACGACATCGACGTGCTCGAATGCCACGACGCCTTCACGATCGCCGAGCTGCTGTACTACGAGGCGCTGGGCCTGTGCCAGCCCGGCGAGGCGCCGGCGCTGCTGCACAGCGGCGCGACCTCGCTGGGCGGGCGCAACGTCGTCAACCCCAGCGGCGGCATGATCTCCAAGGGCCACCCCGTGGGCGCCAGCGGCGCGGCGCAGATCGTGGAGATCGTGCGCCAGCTGCAGGGGCGCTGCGGCGCGCGCCAGGTCGAAGGCGCGCGGCTGGGCCTGACCCATGTCACGGGCGGCGGCACCGCGGGCTTCGACCACGGCGCCTGCTGCATCCACGTGTTCGGCCACTGAGGCAGATGGCCATGCAGGTTCCAGCCGAACGCGAAACCGGCACCATCGCCCGCACGGTGATGGTGTTGCGCGCCATCGCGCAGGCCCGCGAGGAGCCCACCATGAAGGAGCTGGCCGATGCGCTGAACCTGCCGCTGTCCACCATGCACCGCCTGCTGGACCTGCTGGCCCAGGACGGCATGGTGGAGCGCGACGAAGCGCGGCGGACCTTCCGCCCCGGCTTCGAGTTCTTCCGCCTGGGCTCGCTGGTCGTGCACCGCATGCCTTTGCAGACGGTGGCCCGGCCCTTCCTGGAGGGCGCGATGCGCGAGGCGGGCGAGTCCAGCTACCTGGGCATGCTGGCGCCGCGCACGCTCAAGCTGGTCTTCATCGCGGGCGCCGAGTCGGGCCAGATGCTGGACTACCGCGTGCCGCTGAACATCGCGTTCACGCTGTCGGCGGGCTCCTCGGGCCTGGCCGCGCTGGCCTGGCTCGGCCAGGCCGAGATCGATGCCGTGCTCGCCGCCGAAGACCCCGAAGTGCGGCGCGACCGCGCCAGCATGCGCCGCACGCTGGCGCGCATCCGCGAGCAGGGCTTCGCGCACAGCCACAGCCAGCGCATCCAGGGCGCGGTGGGCTTCTTCTCGCCGGTCTTCGATGCCCACGAGCGGATCTGCGCGACCTTCGGCTACACGGTCCCCGAGGCCCGGTTCGACAAGAAGGACCGCGAGCGTCTCGCCCGCCTGGCCGTGCACTACGCCGGCCAACTCTCCCGCACGCTGGGCTACTCGGGCCCCTGGCCCAAGCCCGCAACCAGCTACGAAGCGCACAGGAAAGCAAGCACCCCATGAATCCGACCTCCGCCGCGCGGCCCCTGCAGGGCCTGCGCGTCCTCGACCTGACGCAGTTCCTGTCGGGCCCCTACGGCACCATGATCCTCGCCGACCTGGGCGCCGACGTGATCAAGGTCGAGCCGCCCGATGGCGAACTCTCGCGCACCATCGCGCCGCACTTCGTGGGCGGCGAGAGCGCCTACTACCTCAGCATCAACCGCAACAAGCGCAGCGTCGTGGCCGACCTCAAGACGGCCGAAGGCATCGCGCTCGTGCGCGCGCTGGCGGCCAAGGCCGACATCGTGGTGGAGAACTTCCGCCCAGGCGTGCTGACGCGCCTGGGCCTGGACTACGCGGCACTCGCACAGGAGCGGCCCGAACTCATCTGGTGCTCGGTGAGCGGCTTCGGCCAGAGCGGCCCCTGGCGCGACTGGCCCGCCTACGACATGGTGGTGCAGGCCTTGTCGGGCGGCATGAGCATGACCGGCGAGCCCGAGGGCCTGCCCGTGCGCGCCGGCATTCCGCTGGGCGACCTGTCGGCCGGCATGTACGCGGTGATCGGCATCCTGGCCGCGCTGCACGAGCGCCAAAGTAGCGGCAAGGGCCGCTGGATCGACATCGCGATGCTGGACTGCCAGCTGTCGATGCTGAGCTACCAGGCCGCCTACTTCCTGCACAGCGGCCAGGTGCCGGGGCGCCAGGGGGCCGGCCACGATTCCATCCCCACCTACCGCAGCTTCGTCGCGAGCGATGGCGCCAGCGTGGTCGTGACGGCCAACACCGAGAAGATGTGGCGCGGCCTCGCCCAGGTGCTGGGCCTGCCCGGGCTCGTGCAGGACCCGCGCTTTGCGAGCAACACCGAACGCTTCGCCCACCGCGAAGCGCTGTGGCCGCTGCTCGAGCAGGCCTTCCTGGCCCGGCCCGCGGCCGAGTGGATGGCGCTGCTGATCGAGCACGGCGTGCCGGCCGGCGTCGTCAACACGCTGGACCGTGCGCTGCTCAACGGGCAGGCCCAGGAGCGCCACATGGTGCTGCCGCTGCAGACCGGGGCAGGGGACGTGCGCGGCGACCTCCGGGTGCGCGTGGCCGGCAACCCGGTCAAGTTCGCGGGGGCGTCCGAACCCGGCCACCGGTTCCCGCCCGCGCTGGGGGCGCACACCGACGAGGTGGTGCGCGACTGGCTCGGCGAGGCCGCACCGGCCGTGGCCTGAGGACGCAGCGCGATGACAACGCAGGAACTGCAATTCGACTACGTCATCGTCGGCGCGGGCACGGCGGGCTGTGTGCTGGCCGACCGCCTGAGCGAGGACGGCCGGCACAGCGTGCTGCTGCTGGAGGCCGGCCCCGCCGACCGGCTGGAGCTGCTGCACGTGCCGGCCGGCTTCAACTACGTGGCCTTCGACCCGCGCGTGATCTGGGACTACCGCACCGAGCCCGAGCAGGCGCTCGACGGCCGGCGCATCACCTACATGCGCGGCCGCGTGCTGGGCGGCTCCAGCAGCATCAACGCCATGGTGCATGTGCGCGGCAACCCGGCCGACTACGATGGCTGGGCCGCGGCCGGCTGCCCCGGCTGGGACTGGGCCGGCGTGCTGCCCTACTTCAAGCGCAGCGAGCGGCATGTGCGCGGCCCCGATACGCTGCACGGCGCCGACGGACCCGTGCCCGTCACGCGCGCGCCCAGCCATCCCGCCTGCGAGGTGTTCATCGCGTCCATGGTGCAGGCCGGCGTGCCGCGCAGCGAGGACTTCGACGGGCCGCGCCAGGAAGGTGCGGGCTACTACCACCAGCCGGTCGCGCGCGGCCGGCGGCAAAGCGCCGCGCAGACCTACCTGCGCCGTGCGCGCCGGCGCGCCAACCTCACGGTGCTGACCGGCGTGGCGGTGCAGCAGCTGCTGTTCGAAGGCCGGCGTGCCCTGGGCGTGGCCTGGCGCAAGGGCGACGGCCCCGTGCGCCAGGCGCGTGCGCGCGCCGAGGTGATCCTGGCGGGCGGCACCATCGGCAGCGCGCAGCTGCTGGAGCTGTCGGGCATCGGCGACGCGGCCCGGCTGCAGGGCCTGGGCATCGCGGTGCGCGTGGACCGCCCGGCCGTGGGCGAGAACGTGCAGGACCACTACCAGTCGCCCGTGGTTATGGGCGTGAAGAACCTGCAGACGCTGAACCGCTACGCCTCGGGCCTGGGGCTGGCCGGCCAGGTGCTGCGCTACTACCTGCGCCGCGACGGCCTGCTGGCCAGCAACGCGGCGCCCGCGGGCGGTTTCTTTCGCTCCAGCGACGCAGTGGCGCGGCCGGACCTGCAGATCCTGTTCGCGCCCGGCACGCTGGACCCTGCCAAGCACCCGCGGCGGCTCGCCAGCACGCCGGGCGTCACGGCCATCATGTGCCCGCTGGCGCCGCGTTCGCGCGGCAGCACGCACATTACCAGCGCGGATGCGGCCGCGCACCCGGCCATCCGCGGCAACTACATGGACCATGCGCACGACCGCGCCATGATGGTCGCGGGCCTGCGCTGGGTGCGCCGCTTCTTCGCCCAACCCGCCTGGGCGCCGTATGGCGCTCTGGAGCTCGCGCCGGGCCCGCAGCTCCGCAGCGACGAGGAGCTGCTGGCCTTTTGCCGCCTCAAGGGCGACTCGGTGCACCACCCCGTGGGCTCGTGCCGCATGGGCACGGATCCCGAGGCGGTCGTCGACCCCGAACTGCGCGTGCGCGGCGTGGACCGCCTGCGCGTGATCGACGCGTCCATCATGCCCCGCCTCATCGCGGGCAACACCAACGCCGCCACGATGATGCTCGCCGAAAAAGGCGCGGAGATCGTGCGTGCGGCTGCCACCAAGGCCTGACCATGCGCGATGCCATACGTCTCGAATTCCTGGGCGCGGAGGCCCGCCTCACGCTGGACCGGCCCGCGCAGGACAACGCGCTGACGCTGCCCGACCTGCAGCGCCTGCGGGCTGCGATCGCCGAAGCCGCCGCGCGGCCCGAGGTGCGCGTGCTGCGCCTGCGCGCCGAGGGCAGGACCTTCTGCGCGGGCCGCGCGCCGCAGCCCGGCGCACCGGTCCCCCAGGGCCCCCAGCCGCCTGCGACCGCGGAGGCCCTGCGCGCGCGCCTGGTCGCGCCCATCCTGGAGGTCTATGGCGCGCTGCATGCGCTGGACATCGTGTCGGTGGCCGAGGTGCAGGGCGATGCGCACGGCCTGGGCTGCGCGCTCGTGTCCGCCTGCGACATCGCGCTGGCCGCCAGCACCGCGCGCTTCAGCCTGCCCGAGATGGCCAAGGACCTGCCACCCACGCTGGCGCTGTCCGCGCTGGCCCACAAGGTGCATCCCAAGGCCGCGGCCAGCCTCGTGCTGGGCCTGGCCACGCTGGACGCGCTGGGCGCGCTGGGCGCCGGTCTCGTCGGCGAGGTGCTGGCGCCCGAGGCGCTGCGCGGCCGCGCCGACGCGCTCGTTGCGCAGCTCGCCGAGCGTCACCCGCTCGCCATCGCCACGGTCAAGCGCTACCTGCGCGCGGCCCAGTCGCCCGACCAGGCCCTGCATGCCGAGCTCGCGGCCAGCCTGATCTCGGGCGCCATGTCCGCCATCCAGGCCGGCAAGGCCTGAAGGCGCCGAAACGCATTCGAACAGCACCATGTCGACTTCCACCTCCACCCTGGCCGTGAACGGCGAGCAGATCGGCCTGCACCAGGCGGGCCGCCCGGGCCGGCCCGCGGTCTTCTTCTTCCACAGCCTGGGCCTGTCGGGCGCACTCTGGGCGCCGCAGTTCGCGGCCTTCGCCGATGCCTACCACCTCGTCGCGATGGACTGCCGCGGCCACGGCGCGTCCAGCAACCACGGCGGGTTCTCGGTCCAGGCCTGCGTGGACGATGCGCTCGCGCTGTGGCGCGCTCTGGGCCTGTCGCGCGCACATGTCGTGGGCATCTCCATGGGCGGGCTCATGGCCGCGCGCCTGGCCGAACGGCTGCAGGCGCAGGACGCCGGCCTGGGCTGCGACTCGGTCACGCTGGCCTGCAGCTACCGCTGCGCCGACGGCGCGCAGACCCAGGCCCGCATCGACGCCACGGCGGCGCGCATCCACGACGAGGGCATGGCCGCGTTCGCGCGCTTCTACATGGACGGCACCGCCTGCGTGCACCTGGATGCGGCGCTGCGCGCGCGCATGGCGCAGGCCATCGCCGCCATGCAGCCGCAGGACTACCTGCAGACGCTGGCCGAGATCCTG
>DATKFT010001191.1:0-5397 GCA_035544335.1 Pseudorhodoferax sp. | reverse complement strand
GCGCGGCGTGGACGTGGGCGCCAAGGCCACCATCTACCAGCTGCTGCGCGACTTCGCCGACGCGGGCGGCGCGGTGCTCGTGGTCTCCTCGGACCTCGTGGAGCTGATCGGCCTGTGCGACCGCCTGTGCGTGATGGCGCAGGCCCGCATCGTCGCGCACCTGCCGCGCGGCGCCTCGGAGGAGGCCATCATGGCGCAGGCCGTGCGGCACGACCTCGACGGCCCGGTCGTGGGAGCGCAGCCATGAGTGGGCCACGGCAACTGCTGCGCCGCCACGGCGTGCCGCTGCTGCTGATCGCGCTGTCCTGCGCGGTCTACGTGGGCGCGGCCCTGGCCACGGGCCAGACCGCCCAGCTGGGCCTGGCCGGCGTCATGGGCCTGCTGCAGCGCATGGTGGCGCTGGGTCTGGTCGCGCTGGGCCAGACCTTCGTGATCGTGGGCGGCTCCATCGACCTGTCGGTGGCCAACCTCGTGAGCGTGAGCGCCGTGCTGGCGGCCTACTTCATGCAGGGCCAGACCGGCGCGATCGCGCAGGCCGTGGTGCTGGTGCTGGTCGTGGCCGCCCTGGTCGGCGTGGTCAACGGCCTGCTGGTCGCGCGGCTGAAGATCAGCCCGCTGATCGCCACGCTGGGCATGGGCCTGGTGCTGCAGGGCATCCTCACGGTGTCGTTCACGCAGCTGGCGGGCGGCATTCCCAGGAGCTGGCAGGCCGTGGCCTACGGCCAGGTCGCGGGCATCCCGGTCGCGCTGATCGCGTTGTTCGGCCTGGGCACCGCCGCCGCCTGGGGCCTGGCGCGCACGCGCGCCGGGGCCCATCTGCTGGCGGTGGGCGGCAACGCCGACAGCGCCAGGCTGGCCGGCATCGCATGCGAACGCGTGCAGGTCGGCGCCCATGTGCTCTCGGCGCTGATGGCCGGCCTGGCGGGCCTGTACCTCGCAGGCTGGCTGGGTGCGGCCACGCCCTGGGTCGGCCGCGACGGCGGCTACGACCTCGATTCGATCGCTGCCGTCGTGATCGGCGGCACGCTGCTGGCCGGCGGGCGCGGCAGCATCGCGGGCACGCTGGCCGGCGTGTTCGTGTTCGCCACCATCGATGCGGTGTTCAACATGCTGCAGATCGATGCCTTCCTCAGCCAGGTGCTGCGCGGCGTCGTGGTCGTCGTCGCCGTCGGCCTGTACACCTTTCGCAGCCGGAGCCATACCGCGTGAACAAGCTGCGCCACATCCATCCCGCCCTGGTCCTGTTGCTGCTGCTCCTGGCAGTCATGGTGGCCAAGAGCCCGCTCTACCAGACCCTGCCCGGCTTCATGGCCTTCCTGCAACGCGCGGCCCCGCTCGTGATCCTGGCCTGCGGCGCGTCCTTCGTGCTGATCACGGGCGGCTTCGACCTGTCCTCGGGCGCGCTGATCACGCTGGTGGTCATCGCCTGTGCGCTGATCACGCAGGGCGACCCGGAGCTCACGTGGCGGGCCGTCGCCGCGGTCTACGGCATGGGCCTGCTCGTGGGCCTGGTCAACGGCCTGGTCGTCACGCGGCTGCATGTGCCCTCCATCATCGCGACGCTGGGCGCGCTGCTGTCCATCCGCGGCATTGCGCTGCTGTGGTCGGGCGGTGCGCCGGCCGGCTACCTGCCCGACAACTTGCGCTACCTGGGCCGCGGTGTGCTGCGCGAGGTGCCGCTCACGGGCACGCTGCCGATCGCGGTGCTCGTGCTCGTGGCCTGCGTGCTGCTGTGCGCCTGGCTGCTGCACGGCACCAACTTCGGCCGGCTGGTCTTCATGGTCGGCGACAACGCCAGGGCGGCCGAACTGGCCGGCGCGCCGGTGCGGCGCGTGCGCGTGGGCGCCTTCGTCGTGTCCTCGCTGTGCGCCGTGACGGCCGGACTGCTGCTGGGCGGCTTCTCGGGCGTGTCGGTCGACGTGGGCACGGGCTACGACCTGCAGGCCATCGCGGCCGCGGTGATCGGCGGCGTGGTGCTGCTGGGCGGCCGCGGCTCCATCGGCGGCGCCTGCCTCGGCGCGCTCACGCTCTACGCGCTGTTCACGGTGCTGAACCTGCTGGGCTTTTCCGAGCCGCTGCGCGTCGCGGTGCAGGGCTTGATCCTGATCGGCGCCGCCGGCCTCACGGCCTGGCGCCAGCGGCGGCGCAGCAGCGACTGAGCGCCCCTTCCGTCCCCCTCTCCGTCCGGCCCGCAGGGGCCGGCCCCCGCCCCTCGCGGGGCATCCACCCGCCTTGCCATTTTTTTCCAACCCCAAGGAGACCGCAGCATGCCAACCACCCACCCCCTGCGCAGCGCAGCCAGCCTGGCCCTGGGCCTGGCCGCCCTGTCCATCCCGTTCGGCGCCCTGGCCCAGGTGGCCAACGTCGACATCGACAAGGCCTTCGAGGAGCAGGTACGCCTGATGGCTGCCAAGCCCGAGGGCCCGGCCGACCAGCCCTGGCTGCAGCACATCGGCGGCACGCCCGTGGACACCAGCAAGTACAAGAAGAAGGGCCCCGTCACGCTGTGCTTTTCCAATGCCAGCGTGAGCAATCCCTGGCGCGTGGTGGGCTGGAACACCATGCAGGCCGAGGTGGACCTGAACAAGGCCGACATCAAGGGCTTCGAGTACACCGACGCCCAGGGCAAGGACGAGAAGCAGATCTCCGACATCCGCTCGCTGGTCAACAGCGGCAAGTGCGATGCGCTGATCGTCTCGCCCAACACCTCGGCCGCCGTCACGCCCGCGGTCGAGGAGGCCTGCAAGAAGCTGCCCGTCATCACCTTCGACCGCTCGGTCAACACGGCCTGCCCGGTCACGGCCATCCGTTCGGTCGGCGGCTATGCCTGGGGCAAGGCCGGCGCCGACTTCATCGCTGCGAACGCGCCCAAGGGCGGCAAGGTGCTGGTGCTGCGCACCGCGCCCGGCGTGGACCTGTTCGAGACGCGCTGGGCCGCGGCCAAGAAGGTGTTCGACGCGGCCGGCCTGAAGGTCGTGGGCAACGAGTTCGTGGGCGGTGACCGCGCCAAGACCAAGGCCACGGTGGCCGACTACCTGAGCCGCGCGGGCAAGATCGATGCCGTCTGGGTGGACCTGGGCGCCGTCTCGGTGGCCGCGGCCGAGGCCTTCGAAGATGCGGGCCAGCCCTACCCCATCATCACGGGCGAGGACCAGCAGGACTACCTGCAGTCCTGGCAGAAGAACGGCTTCAAGGGCGTGGCACCGACCTACCCCGCCTACCAATGGCGCACGGCCGTGATCGCCGCGCTCAAGACGCTCAAGGGCGAGCCGCTGCCCAGCGCCAGCTGGGTGCTGCCGCAGCCCGTGATCACGGCCAAGGAGCTGCCGCAGTACGTCAACGCCAAGCTGCCGCCGCTGCACTACTCGATGTGCGGCTGCGAAAAGATGCCCGGCTACCCGCAACGCTGGGGCGGCAAGCCGTAAACCACGCGTACAGCACACCCGCCTTGCGCCCGACAGAACCATGACAACGAAGACCGACTACCTGATCCTGGGCGGCGGCACGGCGGGCTGCGCGCTCGCCGCGCGCCTGTCCGAAGACCCCGACAAGCAGGTGCTGCTCGTGGAGGCGGGCCGCGACCTGCGGCCCGAGACGCTGCCCGACAACATCCGCAGCCGCTACCCGGGCCTGGCCTACCTGGACAAGCGCAACCTGTGGACCGGCCTGCAGGCCGTGGTCAGCGGCGCGCCCACACGCCAGCCCCAGCGCGCGCCGCGTGGCTACGAGCAGGCCCGCGTGCTGGGCGGCGGCTCGGCCATCAACGCCATGGTGGCCAACCGCGGCGCGCCCGAGGACTACGACGAATGGGGCCGTCTGGGCGCCGAGGGCTGGAGCGGCCAGGAGGCCCTGCGCTACTTCCGCAAGCTCGAACGCGACTGCAACTTCGACGACGCATACCACGGCCAGAGCGGTCCGATCCCGGTGCGCCGGCTGGCGCCCGAGCGTGTCTCGCCCTTCGTGAAGGCCGTGTGCAAGGTGCTGGGCCAGCGCGGCCAGCCGCAGTACCCGGACCAGAACGGCGAATGGAAGGACGGCGTGTTCCCGGCGGCCATCGCGACCACCGACGACGGCCAGCGCATCCCGGCCTCGATCGCCTACCTGACGGCCGAGGTGCGCGCGCGCAAGAACCTGCGCATCCTGACCGACACCATGGTCGCGCGCCTGCTGTTCCAGGGGGCGCAGGTGGTCGGCGCCGAGGTCGGCGGCCAGCGCCTGCACGCAGGCGAGACCATCGTCTGCATGGGCGGCATCCATTCGGCCGCGCTGCTGCTGCGCAGCGGCATCGGCCCTGCGGCCGACCTGCGCGCGCTGGGCATCGCGGTGCGCGCCGACCGCCCCGGCGTGGGCGCCAACCTCATGGAGCATCCGCTGATCGCGGTCTCCACCTACCTGCCGCCCCACGCGCGCATGGCCGACCTGGCCGAGCACCACGACCAGGCCCTGCTGCGCTACACCTCGGACATCCCCGACGCGGTGCCGGGCGACATGCACGTCGCCATCATCGGCCGCACCGCCTGGCATGACATCGGCCAGCGCATGGGCACCCTGCTGGTCTGGGTCAACAAGTCCTGGTCGCGCGGCAGCGTGAAGCTGCGCAGCGCGGACCCGGCCGAAGAGCCCGCCGTCGACTTCGCGCTGCTGTCCGACCCGCGCGACCTGCAGCGCCTCAAAGAGGGCTTTCGCGTCGCCGCCGAAGCCTTGCAGGACCGCCGGCTCGACGGCATGCGCGGCCCCGTGTTCCCGACCAGCTACTCCGAGCGCGTGCGCAGGGTGTCTGCGCCGGGCGCCTGGAACGCGTTCCAGATGGGCCTTCTGGCGCGCCTGCTCGACTGGGCCGGCCCGCTGCGCAGCGCCATCGTGCACAGCGTGATCACCATGGGTGTGCGCGCCGACCGGCTGCTGGCCGACGACGCGCAGCTGACCGAGTTCGTGGGCAACAACGTGGCCGGTGTCTGGCATGCCTCGGGCACCTGCCGCATGGGCGCCGCCGACGACGCGATGGCCGTGACCGACGGCGCCGGCCGCGTCTACGGCGTGACAGGCCTGCGCGTGTGCGACGCCTCGCTGATGCCCTCGATCCCGCGCGCCAACACCAACATGCCCACGCTGATGCTGACAGAGCGCATTGCCGACCTCATCAAGGCGCAGGCGGCTGGCACGCCGGTGTCCGCCCCGCGCGCGGTGGGCGCGACGGCCTGAGCGGATGGCTCCGCACGGCGGCGCAGCGTCAGGCCGCGGTGCGGAACTCCGCGATGTCGGGGCGCGCGCCCCACATGCAGAATGAACTCGGCTCGAACGGGAACTGGCGCGGCCGGTGCGCGGGGTCCGTGATGTGGGCCACGCCGCAGGAGTACTCGTAGACCATGCCCTCGGGGCCTTCGAAGTACAGGAACA
>DATKFT010001190.1:0-7292 GCA_035544335.1 Pseudorhodoferax sp. | reverse complement strand
GGCGCCGACGCGGTCTTCGTCTACACCAACGAGGAAGAATCGGCCCGCGCGCTGCGCGAGCTGCGCAAGCAGGGCTGGGACAAGCCCATCATCGGCGAGACCACGCTGACGGGCCAGAAGGTCATCGAACTGGCCGGCGAGGCCGCCAACGGTGCGGTCGCCCACGTGGGCCTCACGGTGGACGCACCGCTGCCCGAGATGCTCAAGTTCAAGGCCAACTACTACCGCGACTACAAGTCGATCTCGGACCACAACGGCATCAAGGGCTACACCGGCGTCTACACCATGAAGGCCGCGATCGAGAAGGTCGGCAAGCTGGACCGCAAGGCCGTGGCCCAGGCCATGAAGGGCCTGCAGGTCAGCGCGGCCAAGTACCCCGGCGTGATCATGGACGTGCGCTTCGACGACAGGGGCGACCTGGACCGCGAGAGCTTCATGGTGGAGGTCAAGGGCGGCAAGCAGGAGGTCGTGGCCACGCTGCCGGCGCTGGGCGCACCCGCCAGGAAGTGAGGCACCGCCGGCCATGGCCGGCGCGGCCAGCCAGCACAAACCCTAGGTCGGCCAGGCCCGGCACACCCGCCGGCCTGGCCGATACTGGCTGAACTCAAAACGATCCGAACGGCGGAACCAGCCGCCAACCACCCGCTTCTTCCATGACCGACTTCCTGCAGCTGGCCTTCAGCGGCCTGGCCACGGGCAGCATCTACGCGCTGGCCGCGCTGGGCTTCACGCTGCTGTGGCAGGCGGCCGGCACCATCAACTTCGCCCAGGGCGAGTTCGTGATGCTGCCGGCCTTCGCGATGCTGGGCTTCGCCGCGCTCGGCGCGCCGTTCCCGCTGGCCTTCGTGCTGAGCCTCCTGGCCGCCACCGTGGTGCTGGGCTGGGCCTTCAAACGTGGCGTGGTCGATCCGCTGCTGCGCCACGGCATGATGCCCATCGTGGTGGCCTCCATCGGCCTGGCGCTCGCGCTGCGCCATGGCGTGCGGGCCGGCTACAGCGCCGAAGCCCACCCCTTCCCCAGCCTGTTCGGCGAGCAGCTGCTGCGCGTGGGGGGTGTCACCGTCACGCTGGCCGACATCGGCACGCTGGCCGTCGCGCTGGTGCTGGTGCTGGCCGTGCAGGCCTTTCTCGCGCGCACCGTGACGGGCCGTGCCATGCAGGCCGTGGCGCAGAACGCCGACAGCGCGCGCGTGCTGGGCATCGACGTGCCGCGCATGGTGCTCTACACCTTCGCCATCAACGCCATGCTGGCCTGCGTGGCCGCGCTGCTGGTCACGCCCACCTACCTGGCCAAGTTCGACATGGGCGAAGGCCTGGGCACCAAGGCCTTCTTCGCTGCCGTGATCGGCGGTTTCAACAACACGCGCGGCGCGCTGCTGGGTGGCCTCATCGTGGGCGTCAGCGAGAACCTGGCCGCGGCCTACATCTCGCCGGCCTACAAGGACGCCGTGGCGCTGCTGCTGTTCATGGCCGTGATCCTGTTCAAGCCCCAGGGTCTGCTGGGCCGCAAGGAGGAACGCAAGGTATGAAGAAGTGGCTGGCCGTCGCCGCCGCGCTGGCACTGCTGCTCGTGCCGCTGCTGCTCAAGAACTACGGCATCTACCTCATGAGCTACTGGCTCGTGTTCGTGCTGGCCATCATGGGGCTGAACCTCACGGTCGGCTACGCGGGCCAGAAATCGCTGGGCCATGCGGCCTTCTTCGGCGTGGGGGCCTACACGGTGGCCATCCTGGCCAAGGCCGGCATCGGCTGGTGGCTGGGCCTGCCGGCCGCGGCCGCGCTGTGCTTCGTGCTGGGCCTGGTGCTGGGCTTTCCGGCGCTGCGCGTGCAGACCATCTATCTCGCCTTCGCCACGCTGGGCTTCAACACCGCGGTCTGGCTGGTCATGCGCAACGAGGAATGGCTCACGGGCGGCACCTTCGGCATCAACAACATCGCGCGGCCCGCGCTGGCCGGCCTGTCGCTGGAAGGCAACCTGGCCTACTACTACTTCGTGCTGGGCTGGGTGCTGCTGCTCGCACTGGCGCTCTGGGGCCTCTTGCGCAGCCCCTGGGGCCGGGCCTTCACGGCGCTGCGCGACAACCCCATCCGCGCCGAGAGCCTGGGCGTGGACATCCGCCGCTACACGCTGCTGTCGTTCGCGATCGGCGCGGCCTATGCGGGCGTGGCCGGCGCGCTGTTCGCGCCGCTCGTGCAGTTCATCGAACCGGCGCCGTTCACGGTGGGCGCCTCCATCATGATGTACCTCATGGTCGTGGTCGGCGGGCCGGGCTACTTCTTCGGGCCCGTGCTAGGCGCGGCCGTCGGCGTGGTGCTGCCCGAATGGCTGCGCGACGTGCCGGGCGCGGCCAACTGGTACCTGCCCGTGTTCGGTGCGGCCGTGGTGCTGCTGATGGTCTGGCTGCCCGAAGGGCTGCTGAGCCTGCCCGAGCGGCTGCGCGCCAGGCGCCACGCGCGGCTGGCGAGCGTCGCACGCGCGGCGGCCGCGGGAGCCGTCCGATGAGCGCGGCACTGCTGGAGGTCAGCGGGCTGCGCAAGGCCTATGGCGCGATCCGCGCGGTGGACGGCGTGAGCTTCGCGGTGCAGCCGGGCGAGATCTTCGGCGTGATCGGTCCCAACGGCTCGGGCAAGACCACGCTGTTCAACAGCATGCTGGGCCAGATCGTGCCCGACGCGGGCCGCATCGCGCTGGACGGCCAGGACGTCACGGGCCTGTCGCCGCTGGGGCTGTCGCGCCGCGGCGTGGGCCGCACCTTCCAGACGCTGCAGGTGTTCGGCCGCATGAGCGTGCGCGACAACCTGATCGTGGCCGCGCAGGAGCATCAGGGCCATTTGCTCGGCCGCCTGTTCGCGCCGCCGGACGCCGGCCTAGGCGCGCGCGCCGATGCGCTGCTCGTGCGCTTTCGGCTGGGCCATGTGGCGCAGCAGCGCGCCGGCGCGCTGAGCTACGGCCAGCAAAAGCTCGTGGACATCGCCATGGCCTTCATGCGCGAGCCCGCGCTGGTGCTGCTCGACGAGCCCTGCGCCGGCGTGAACCCCAGCCTGGTCGGCGGCATCGCCACGCTGCTCAAGGACCTCAACCGCCACCCCACGGGCGCAGGCCGGCGGACCAGCTTCGTCGTGATCGAACACAACATGGACTTCGTGATGGACCTGTGCCAGCGCATCATGGTCATGGTCGAGGGCCGCGTACTGGCCATCGGCACACCGGCCGACATCCGGGCCAACAAGCAGGTGCTGGACGCCTACCTCGGGACATGAGCGCCGCCCGGCCGCCCGAAGTTGCGCAGCGCGATGGATCTCCGGCGCGCACAGACCAACCCTGCATCGCGTTCGCTGACGTGACCGCCGGCTACGGCGACTTCATGATCCTGAACGGCCTGAACCTGCAGGCCCGCAGCGGCGCGATCACGCTGCTGCTGGGCCCCAACGGCGCCGGCAAGTCCACCGTGCTCAAGACGCTGTTCGGCCTGCTGCGCCCGCGCCAGGGCCGCGTGCTGCTGCACGGCGAGGACGTGGGCGGGCTGGACCAGCGCGCGCTGCTGGCCCGCGGCGTGGCCTTCGTACCGCAGGGCCGCAACCTGTTCGCGCAGCTGTCGGTCTGGCACAACCTGGAGCTCGGCGGCATCACGCTGGGCATGCGCGAGACCCATGCGCGCATCGAGGAGGTGCTGGCGCTGTTTCCGCGCGTGCGCGAGCGCCTGCATTCCCAGGCCTCGGCGCTGTCGGGCGGCGAGCAAAAGCAGCTGGAGATCGGCCGCGCGCTGCTGCTGCGCCCGCGCGTGCTGCTGATCGACGAGCCCAGCATCGGCCTGTCGCCCATCGTCGTGGGCGAGGTGTTCAAGCTGCTGCGCCGGCTGGCCGATGCGGGCACCACAGTGCTGATGGTGGAGCAGAACGTCAAGAGCGCGCTCAAGATCTCCGACGACGCGATCGCGCTGGAGTCGGGCCGCCAGGTGCTGCACAGGCCCGCGGCCGAGCTGCTGGCCGACCCGCACATCGAGCGCCTGTTCCTGGGCGCGGCGGCCAGCTAGCAGCCTCCGCGCTCAGCCCGCCCCCACGCGGAACACCCCGACCTTCTGCGCGAGCTGCTCGGCCTGGCTGCGCATCGCGGCGGCGGACGCAGACGCCTGCTCCACGAGCGCAGCGTTCTGCTGCGTCACGCCGTCCATGTCGGCGATCGCCTGGTTGATCTGGTCGATGCCCTGCGACTGCTCCTGGCTGGCCGCGGCGATCTCGGTGACGATGTCGGACACCCGTTGCACGCTTTGCACCACCTCCTGCATGGTGGCGCCGGCCTGGTGCACGAGTGCGCTGCTGTGCTCGGCGTTCTGCACCGAGGCATGGATCAGCGCGCGCACCTCCTTGGCGGCCTCGGCCGAACGCTGCGCCAGGTGGCGCACCTCGCCGGCCACGACCGCGAAACCGCGGCCCTGCTCGCCGGCCCGCGCCGCCTCCACGGCGGCGTTGAGCGCGAGGATGTTGGTCTGGAACGCGATGCCGTCGATCACGCCGATGATGTCCACGATCTTGCGCGACGAGGCCGCCAGCGTCTCCATCGTGGCCACCACCTCGCCCACGACCGCCCCGCCCTTGCCGGCCATCTGCGAAGCGGTGGCCGACAGTGCGCTGGCCTGGCGTGCGTTGTCGGCGTTCTGCTTGACCGTGCCGGTCAGCTGTTCCATGGATGCGGCGGTCTGCTGCAGCGCGCTGGCCTGGCGTTCGGTGCGCGCCGACAGGTCATGGTTGCCGGCCGCGATCTCGCTGGAGGCCGCGGCAATCGCATCGGCGCCGCTGCGCACCCCGCCCACGATGCCGGCAATGCTGTCGCGCATGCCGCGCATGGCATGCAGCAGGCTGCCCTCTGCACGGGCGGGCACGGCGATCGGGACGTCCAGCTCACCTTGCGCGATGCGGCGCGCGACCTCGGCCGCATAGGCCGGCTCGCCGCCCAGCTGGCGCAGCAGGCCGCGCGCCACGAGCAGGCCGATGCCCACCAGCACCGCGCCCAGCAGCAGCGCCGCGCCACCGAAGCGCAGCAGGCGCTGGCGGAAGGCGGCGTCCACGGTGTCCACGTACACGCCCGAGCCGATGATCCAGCCCCAGGGCTGGAAGGCCTGCACGTACGAGGTCTTGGGCACCGGGTTCTCGCTGCCGGGCTTGGGCCACAGGTAGGGCACATGGCCCGCGCCGGCGGCACGCGCCACGTTGACGAACTCGACGAACAGGCGCTTGCCCGTGGGGTCCTTGTTCTCCGACAGGTTCTTGCCGTCCAGCTCGGGCCGGATCGGATGCATCACCATGGTCGGCGTGAAGTCGTTGATCCAGAAGTACTCCTCGCCGCTGTAGCGCATGGCCTTGATGGCAGCCATGGCCTGGCGCTTGGCCTCGGCTTCGGACAGCCGGCCCGCGGCCGCCTCGCGCTGGTAGTGCCCGAGCACGCTGTGCGCGGCCTCCACGTTCTGGCGCACGCTGCTCTGGCGCTCCTGCATGATGAGTCCGCGCTCGGACCACAGGAACACGGCCGTCAGCGCCAGCACGCCGGCCAGCGCACTGGCGATCAACAGGCCCAGGCGCTGGGCGGTGCCGAGGGAACGCGAGGCGGGGGCTGCATCCATGTCACTTCCGGACCGGTACTCGGTCCCCAAAGCTCAGAATCCACCCACAATATCCGAACTATTTGGTCCGGAAATAGAGCAAAACCAGTAGTCAGGCGCAGCGGCCCGGCACGGCGCCAGGCCCCGGCACCGCTCAAGGCACGGGCGTGAGCTTGGCCACGGCCAGCGCCAGCCATTTCACGCCATGGCGCGGAAAGTCGATCTGCGCGCGCGCATCGTCGCCGTTGCCCTCGAGCAGCTTGACCGTGCCCTCGCCGAACTTGGTGTGGAACACCTTCATGCCGGCACGCAGCCCATGGGCCGGCGCGGCCTTCTGCGGCGGCAGCGGCGCGGCGGCCGAGGGGAAGTTGCCAGACTCGATGCCGAAGCGGCCTGGTGCCGTGCCGCGCATGCCGCCAAAGCCTGACTGGCGCGGCGTGATCCACTTGAGCGCGTCCTCGGGCAGCTCCTCGAAGAAGCGGCTGCGCAGGTTGTAGCGCGTCTGGCCGTGCAGCAGCCGGGTCTGCGAGAAGCTCAGGTACAGGCGGTCGCGTGCGCGGGTGATGGCCACGTACATGAGCCGGCGCTCCTCCTCCAGGCCATCGCGCTCGGTCATGCTGTTCTCGTGCGGGAACAGGCCCTCCTCCATGCCGCCGATGAACACGCAGTCGAACTCCAGGCCCTTGGCCGAGTGCACGGTCATGAGCTGCACGGCGTCCTGGCCGGCCTGGGCCTGGTTGTCGCCGGCCTCCAGCGCGGCGTGGGTCAGGAAGGCGGCCAGCGGCGACAGGGTCTCTCCGGTGTCGGGCGCCACATCGGGCAAGGGTGTGTCGACCACGGGCGCGTTCGGGTCCAGGCCCTGGCTGGCCGGCGATTGGGACAGGCCATGTTCGTCCAGCGGCAAGGCCACGGCGTCGCGGCCGAAGCCTTCCTGGGTCACGAAGCTCTCGGCCGCGTTGACGAGTTCCTCCAGGTTCTCGACCCGGTCGGCGCCCTCGCGGTCGGCCTTGTAGTGCTCGACGAGGCCGCTGTTGTCCAGCACCTGCTCGATGATCTCGCGCAGCGTGAGGCCGCCGGTCTGCTCGCGCAGCACGTCCACGCGTGCGACGAAGGCCGTGAGGTTGGCGCCGGCCTTGCCCGTCAGGCTGCTGACCGCGTCGTGCAGCGAGCAACCGTGCGTGCGCGCGGCGTCCTGCAGCTGCTCGATGCTGCGCGCGCCGATGCCGCGCGGCGGGAAGTTCACGACGCGCAGAAAGCTCGTGTCGTCGTGCCGGTTCTCCAGCAGCCGCAGATAGGCCAGCGCGTGCTTGATCTCGGCGCGCTCGAAGAAGCGCAGCCCGCCGTACACGCGGTAGGGCATGCCGGCATTGAACAGCGCGGTCTCGATCACGCGGCTCTGCGCATTGCTGCGGTACAGGATCGCGATTTCCTTGCGCGGCACGTCGTCGCGCACGAGCTGGCGGATCTCGTCCACCATCCACTGCGCCTCGGCGAAGTCGCTGGTCTGCTCGACCACGCGCACGGGCTCGCCCGGGCCCTGGTCGGTGCGCAGGTTCTTGCCCAGGCGGCGGCTGTTGTGCTCGATCAGCGCGTTGGCCGAGTCGAGGATGTTGCCGTGGCTGCGGTAGTTCTGCTCCAGCTTGATCTGCTGGCGCACCTCGAACTCGCGCACGAAGTCCGACATGTTGCCCACGC
>DATKFT010001189.1:0-2746 GCA_035544335.1 Pseudorhodoferax sp. | reverse complement strand
GAGGCGGTGTTGCTCTTGGTGGTCTTGGCGCTCGTGAACGCATAGGCGGCCAGCACCGAGAGGTGGCGCGCCACGCGTGTCCTGGCCTCGAACTCGAAGCCGCGCGCGCGCTTCTCGCCGGTCTGCACCTGGAACGCGATGTTGGTCGGGTCCAGCGTCAGCACGTTCTGCTGCGTGAGCTGGTAGATGGTGGCCGTGACCAGCGTCTGGGCGCCCGGCGGCTGCCAGCGCAGGCCCAGCTCGAACTGTTCGCCCTCGGTCGGCTTGAAGCGTTCGCCCGTGCGGCCCAGGCCCGCGGCCGGTTCGAACGACTGGCTGAAGCTCGCGAACGGCGCCAGGCCGTTGTCGGCCAGGTAGACCAGGCCCGCGCGGGCCGTGAAGGCGTTGTTCTTCTCGGACGTCCAGACGTCCTCGCCGACGATGGGCGAGGTGGCGTTCTCGGTCCAGTCGTAGCGGCCACCCAGCAGCGCGACCCAGCGGTCGGCGAGCTTCATCTGGTCCTGCAGGTACAGGCCGGTGCGCCGGAGCTTGCGGTGCGCGGCGTAGAGGCTCTCCTGTGGATCGGTCGGCGTGGCGCCGTAACTCGGTGCGAAGATGTCGAAGGCCGGCAGGCGCAGGTCGTAGCGCTGCACGCGCTCCTTCTGCCGCGTGTGGTCCAGGCCCAGCAGCGTGGTGTGGCGCAGCGTGCCCTGGCCCCACTTCAGTTCCAGGCTGGTGTCGGCCGTGAGCGCGCGGGCCTGCGAGGTGCTCTGGTCGAAGCCGCGGCCGGTGATGCGCTGGCCGGCGTCGGCCAGGTCGTCGTGGTAGGTGTAGTTGTAGACCACGTGCGCGTTGTCCAGCCGCAGGTTCTGGCGCAGCGTGAGCTGCTCGGAGAACGCGTGTTCGAACAGGTAGCCGATCGAGCGGGCCTGGTCTTCGTAGCGGTCGGCACCGGGCTCGCCGATGAAGGTGCCGCGGGGCAGCCGGCCATGCTGGCTGGGCTTCACGGTGCCGATGGCCGGCAGCGCATAGATGTACTTGCTCTCGGTTTCCTTGTACTGGGCCAGCAGCGTCAGCGCCGTGGCGGCCGAGGGGCGCCAGGTCAGCGCCGGTGCGAGGAAGGTCCGGTTGTCCTGCACATGGTCGACGAAGCTGTCGCTGTCGCGCAGCAGGCCGGTCAGCCGGTAGGACCAGCTGCCGTCCTCGTTGAGTTTGCCGCCGAAATCGCCCGAGACCTGCTTGCGCTGGAAGCTGCCCAGTTCCAGGTTCAGCTCGCGCAGCGTCTCCTGCGTCGGGCGTTTGCTGACGGTGTTGATGATGCCGCCCGGTGCCGCGTTGCCGTACAGCACCGAGGCCGCGCCGCGCAGCAGCTCGATGCGCTCCATGCCGTAGGGCTCCTGCTGCCCTTGGTAGAGGTTGCTGGAGTACTTGGTGCCGTCGCGGTAGATGCTGCCGCTCTGGCCGTCGGCCTGGAAGCCGCGCAGCACGAAGCTTTCGGTCGCGCGGCTGGACTCGCGCACGGCCACGCCGGCCGAGTAGGCCAGCGCGTCGGTCAGGCTCTGGGCCTTTTGCGCCTCCACCTGCGCGGCCGTCACGATGGAGATGGACTGCGGCGTCTCGATCAGCGCGGTGTCGGTCTTGGTGCCCGTGGCGCTGCGCCGGGCCAGGGTGCCGTCCACCGGGCCGGTGGCGGTTTCGCGCGCGGCACCGGCCGTCACGGTCACGGTGGGCAGGGCCGCGCCGGAATTCGCGGGCGCCTTCTCCACAACCAGCGTGCCGCCCACCACGCGCGCGGCCAGGCCGCTGCCTTGCAGCAGCTGTGCCGCGGCCGCTGCGACGCCCAGGCGGCCCTGCACGGCCCGGCCCGGTACGCCCTGCACGAGCGCAGGCGGCGCCAGCAGTTGCAGGCCGGCCTGGCGCGCCAGCAGGTTCAGGGCCTGGTCCAGGGGCTGGGCCGGGATGGCGAAGCTGGTGGCCGGCGGTGCGGCGTCCTGGGCCTGGGCTGGAGCGAATGCTGCGCACAGCGTGGCGCAGGCCAGCGCGGCGGCGCGCAGTCGAACGGGAAGGCGGGAGGTGCGGGAAGGCATGCGGTGCTCTCGTTGGCGGTCTCGGTCACGAACGGCCCGGCACGTCCTTGCGAGACAGTTCCGGGTTCCTGGTGGCTGAGACGAACGGGTGGCGCAAATCCCTCAGCGCCGCCGCATCAGCGGCGCGTGACCACGATGGGGCCGTCCGGCCGGTCGGCGCCGTCCACGCGCACGGGCAGGCTGCCGGGCAGCAGGCGCAGCCAGCCACTGGCGTCGGCGATGCGCACGCGGCCGACCACGGACAGATCGGCGGCGCCGGGCGCCACGGCCAAAGGGCGCGGGCTGTAGCGTGCCAGTCGGGCCACGGCCTCGCCGAGCGGCACATGGTGGAAATCGAGCCAGCCCGTGCGCCAGGGCGCGACCTCGGCGGTGCCTGCGCTGGTGCGCAGCTGCTGCGCCGCGTCGATGTGGGCGCTGTCGCCGGCGCCCAGCACCCGCGTGGCGCCGCCGGCGCTGCGCAGCTGCACGCGGCCGGACTCCACGGCCACGCGCAGGCCGTCGGCGCCCAGGTCCACCGCGAAGCGCGTGCCCAGCACCGTGACCGTGTGGCCCAGTGCCTGGACCGTGAACGGGCGGGCCGCGTCGTGCGCCACGTCGAAGAACGCGCTGCCGGCCAGCAGCCGCACCTGGCGCCGGTCGGCGAAGTAGGCCACCTCGGCGCGGCTGGCGGCGTCCAGCGT
>DATKFT010001188.1:0-6273 GCA_035544335.1 Pseudorhodoferax sp. | reverse complement strand
TAGACACAGCGGCTGGGCAGGCCCTTGAGGCTGCTGCACACGCTGGCCATGTTGATGATGCTGCCGCGGCCCTTGCCGCCCTGCCCGTCGTCGTTGGCCAGCATGCGCGGCAGCGCGGCCTGGATGGTCCAGAACTGCGCGCGCACGTTGAGGTCCAGCGCGAACGCCAGGTCCTCGTCGCTCGCGTCCAGGATGGGGCCGTTGTGCACCACGCCCGCGCAGTTGAACAGCACGTCGATGCCGGGCATGCCCGCGATGGCGGCCGCGATGGCCTGCTTGTCCAGCACATCCAGGCGCTGCACATGCACGCGGTCCTGGTGCGCGTAGGCTTGCGCCAGCAAGCCCTCGTTGACGTCGGTGGCCCAGACCTCGGCGCCTTCGCGCGCCAGCGCGTCCACGGCCGCGCGGCCGATGCCCTGGCCGGCGGCGGTCACCAGCACTCTCTTGCCCTGCAGTCGCATTGCTTCTCCTCGTTTCAGGGTTTCGCCGGATGGTGGCATCCGGAACCTGTGGAATTATCAATTGGTCAGACCACTTGGCCAATTCAGTACAAGCCCTAAGCAAGACCCCACCGTGCCGCTGCAGTCCATCGCCCCGCAACGCCTGTACCGCCAGATCGCAGACCAGCTGCGCGAGCTCATCGCGCAGGGCGAGTTCGCGGTGGGAGCGCGCCTGCCGGCCGAGCGCGAGCTCGCCGTGCAGCTGGGCGTGAGCCGGCCCTCGGTGCGCGAGGCGCTGATCGCGCTGGAGGTCGAAGGCTGGGTGGAGGTGCGCACGGGCTCGGGCGTCTACGTGCTGGAGCGCGAACGCCGCGCCGCAGCGCCCGTGGCGGAAGCCGAATGGGGGCCGCTGGAGCTGATCCGCGCACGCCGCGTGGTCGAGGGCGAGACCGCGGCGCTCGCGGCCCAACAGCGCAAGCGCCAGCACCTCGATGCCATGGCCCGTGCGATCGACACCATGCGCGAGCTGGCCGACCGCAAGGTCATGCCGCTGGAGGGCGACCGCGCCTTCCACCTGGCCATCGTCGAGGCCTGCGACAACGTCGTGCTGAGCGAGACCGTGCAGGGCTTCTGGGATTCGCGCCGCGGCCCCATCTTCACGCGGCTGGGCGGCTACTTCGAGACCGTCGCGTCCTGGCGCATGGCCATCGCCGAGCACGAGGCCATCCGCGAGGCCATCGCCGCGCGCGACGACGCCGCCGCGCGCACCGCCATGCACACCCACATGGACAAGTCGCACCAGCGCTTCTCCGCGAGCTGGCGGCGTGCCAAAGAGCTTTCCTCACCCTGACGACCCCTAGGAGACAAGCGATGAAGACCGACACGCGACGCGTCCTGAAGACCCTGACCCTGGCCGCCACGCTGGCCTGCACCCTGGGCGCCACAGGCCTGGCCAGCGCCCAGACCAAGCTCAAGTGGGCCCATGTCTACGAGACCTCCGAACCCTTCCACAAGTACTCGGTCTGGGCCGGCGAGGAGATCAAGAAGCGCACCAACGGCAAGTACGAGATCACGGTGTTCCCGGCCTCCACGCTGGGCAAGGAAGCCGACATCAACCAGGGCCTCACGCTGGGCACCGTGGACATCGTGCTGACGGGCGCAAGCTTCGCAGGCCGCAGCTACACGCCGCTGTCGATCAGCTACTTCCCGTTCATCTTCCGCGACGCCGAGCACCAGCTCAAGTACGCCACCAGCGACGTGTTCAAGGAACTCGCCAAGGGCTACGACGACAAGACCGGCAACCACATCACCGCACTGTCCTACTACGGCGCGCGCCATGTGACCAGCAGCGCGGCACGGCCGGTGGCCAAGCCCGAGGACATGAAGGGCCTGAAGATCCGCGTGCCCGACGCGCCGGCCTACCTGGCCTTTCCCAGATCGCTGGGCGCCAACGCCACGCCGATCGCCTTTGCCGAGGTCTACCTCGCGCTGCAGAACAACACCGTGGACGCGCAGGAGAACCCGCTGCCCACCATCGAAGCCAAGAAGTTCTACGAGGTGCAGAAGAACATCTCGCTGACCGGCCACATCGTCGACTCGCTGCTGACCGTGGTCTCGGGCAGCCTGTGGAGCAAGCTCAGCGCCGACGAGAAGAAGATCTTCGGCGACGTGATGGTCGAAGCGGCCGAGAAGACCGGCCGCGAAATCATCGCCTCCGAGACACGCCTGGTCGAGGAGTTCAAGAAGAAGGGCAACAACATCATCGTGGTCGACAAGGACGCGTTCCGCGCCGCGGTGCTCAAGAACACCAAGCCCACGGACCACGGCTACCGCCAGCAGGACTACGACCGCATCCTGGCCATCAAGTGACGCCCGGCGCAGCGCGCTGCGCCAGCTTCATCACCAACGATCAAAGACCAGAAGCCAGACACACCGCGGAGCCGGCTTCGCCGGGCCGCTGGTGTGGCCCCCGGCAGGGGGTTGGCGGAGCGCACGCAGTGCGCGAAGACTGGGGGCGAGCAATATGTCTGAACAAAAAATCATCGATGACGAGGGCAACTTCCATGTGGAAGACGAGGAGGTCGACCTCTCGTCCACCATCGCCGAGGGCTGGGTGGCGCTGGCGCTGTTCTGGCTGCTGGGCGCCACCGTGCTCTACCAGTTCGTCACGCGCTACGTGCTCAACGATTCGGCCGCCTGGACCGAGGAGGTCGCGCGCTACATGCTGATCGGCGTGGTCTTCATCGGCGCGGCCATCGGCGTGCGCAAGAACAACCACATCCAGGTCGATTTCTTCTACCGCCACATGCCGGCCGCGATGGGCCGCTGGCTGTCGCGCGTGGTCGACGTGGTGCGCATCGCGTTCTTCGTCGCGGCCGCGGTCATGACCGTGCAGATGATGCTCAAGATCGGCGGCAACACGCGCATGACCGTGATCGACGCACCCATGAACATCGTCTATGGCATGTGCTGCATCGGCTTCGCCGCCATGGCCTGGCGTTCGTTGCAGGTCGCGCGCATCCATTGGGCACGCGGCTACAGCGTGCTCGAACGCCCCGAATCGACCATCGACGACAGGTAATGGCCCACCCTCGTTTGAATGTCTCACGTCGTGTAGACATTCCATCCCCCTCCAGGGGCGCCGCCAGCGGCCTGGCAGAGCCAGTTCCGCGGCGTCTGCTGGCATGGCCTGCTCCGCGGCCTCTCGACCAGCACGATGCGAGCTGGCCTCGTCCTCCAAGAACCGCGCACCACGCCACGGACAACTGACATGCTGAAGATCCTGTTCCTGTTCTTCATGGCCGGCGGCATCCCCGTGGCCATCGCGATGGCCGGCGCCTCGCTGGTCTACATCCTGATCTCGGGCAACCTGCCGCCCTTCGTGGTCGTGCACCGCATGGTCAGCGGCATCGACAGCTTCCCGCTGCTGGCCGTGCCCTTCTTCATCCTGGCCGGCAACCTCATGAACAACGCCGGCATCACCACGCGCATCTACAACTTCGCGCTGGCGCTGGTGGGCTGGCTGCGCGGTGGCCTGGGCCACGTGAACATCGTGGGCTCGGTGGTGTTCGCGGGCATGAGCGGCACGGCGATCGCCGACGCGGCGGGCCTGGGAACCATCGAGATCAAGGCCATGAAGGAACATGGCTACAGCACCGAGTTCGCGGTCGGTGTGACGGCTGCCTCGGCCACGCTGGGGCCCATCATTCCGCCCAGCCTGCCCTTCGTGATCTACGGGATGATGGGCAACGTGTCCATCGGCGCGCTGTTCCTCGCGGGCCTGATGCCGGGCCTGCTGATGACCATCCTCATGATGCTCACGGTGGCCTATTACGCGCACAAGAACGGCTGGGGCCGCGACATGAAGTTCAGCGGCCCGCGCCTCGTGAAAGCGCTGTCGGAACTGGCCGTCGTGGTCGGCTGGCCGCTGGGCCTGTGGCTGCTGGTCGACAAGTTCGACCTGCCGGCCCAGCCCACGGTGTTCGCAGGCCTGGCCTCGCTGTTCATCCTGGACAAGCTCTTCAAGTTCGAGGCACTGCTGCCCATCATGACGCCCGTGCTGCTGATCGGCGGCATGAGCACGGGGCTGTTCACCCCCACCGAGGGCGCCATCGCGGCCTGCCTGTGGGCCATGATCCTGGGCTTCGTCTGGTACCGCACGCTCCAATGGAAGATGTTCCTCAAGGTCTGCCTGGAGACCATCGAGACCACCTCCACCGTGCTGTTCATCGTCGCAGCCGCCTCCATCTTCGGCTGGATGCTGACGGCCACGGGTGTGACCACGGACATCGCCAACTGGGTGCTGGGCTTCACCAAGGAGGCCTGGGTCTTCCTGCTGCTGGCCAATTTGCTGATGCTGTTCGTGGGCTGCTTCCTGGAGCCCACGGCGGCCATCACCATCCTCGTGCCCATCCTGCTGCCGATCGCGCTGCAACTGGGCATCGACCCCGTGCACTTCGGCCTGGTCATGGTGCTCAACCTCATGATCGGCCTGCTGCACCCGCCCATGGGCCTGGTGCTGTTCGTGCTGGCGCGCGTGGCCGGGCTCTCGTTCGAGCGCACCACCATGGCCATCCTGCCCTGGCTGGTGCCGCTGCTGCTGAGCCTGGCGATCATCACGTACGTGCCGCAGCTGGTACTGTGGCTGCCCAAGATGTTCTTCTGATTTCTGACCGCCCCAAGAGGCCCCACGATGACCCCCTTCATCCGCCTGCACCCGTCCGACGACGTGGTGATCGCGCGCGCCCAGCTGGTCGGCGGCGCCAGCGTCGAGAACTTCACGGTGCGCGGCCTGGTGCCCGCCGGCCACAAGGTCGCCGCGCACGACATCGCCGCCGGCGCACCCGTGCGCCGCTACAACCAGATCATCGGCTTCGCGAGCAAGCCCATTGCCCAGGGCGAGCATGTGCACACGCACAACCTCGACATGGGGCCCGACAAGGGCGACTTTGCACGCGACTACGCCTTCGGCGCCGACGTGAAGCCCGCGCCCGCCAGGCGCGAGGCCAGCTTCATGGGCATCCAGCGCGCCGACGGCCGCGTGGCCACGCGCAACTACATCGGCGTGCTGACCAGCGTGAACTGCTCGGCCACGGCCGCGCGCGCGATCGCCGACCATTTCTCGCGCCAGACCAACCCGCAGGCGCTGGCCGCCTTCCCCAACGTGGACGGCGTGGTCGCGCTCACGCACGGCACGGGCTGCGGCATGGACACGCAGGGCATGGGCATGCAGATCCTCGCGCGCACGCTGACGGGCTACGCCACGCACGCCAACTTCGCTGGCGTGCTGGTCGTGGGCCTGGGCTGCGAGGCCAACCAGATCAACGCCTGGCTCGAGAGTGACAAGGGAGGCCACCTGGCCGAAGGCGAGAACTTCCGCACCTTCAACATCCAGGACACGGGCGGCACGCGCAAGACCGTGGCCAAGGGCATCGCGCTGATCGAGGAGATGCTGCCGCGCGCCAACGCCGTGCAGCGCACGCCCTGCAGCGCGGCCCACATCACCATCGGCCTGCAATGCGGCGGCTCGGACGGCTACTCCGGCATCAGCGCCAACCCAGCGCTGGGCGCGGCCGTGGACATCCTGGTCGCGCACGGCGGCACGGCCATCCTGTCGGAGACGCCCGAGGTCTACGGCGCCGAGCACCTGCTCACACGCCGCGCCGTGCGCCGCGAGGTCGGCGAGAAGCTGGTCGAGCGCATCCACTGGTGGGAGCGCTACACCGCCATCCACGAAGGCGAGATGAACAACAACCCCTCGCCGGGCAACAAGGCCGGCGGGCTGACCACCATCCTCGAGAAGTCGCTGGGGGCCGTGGCCAAGGGCGGCACGAGCAACCTCGAAGCCGTCTACGAGTACGCCGAGCCCGTCACGGCACACGGCTTCGTCTACATGGACACGCCGGGCTACGACCCCGTCAGCGCGACCGGCCAGGTCGCCGGCGGCGCCAACATGATCTGCTTCACGACGGGCCGCGGTTCGGCCTACGGCTGCGCGCCCTCGCCTTCGCTCAAGCTCGCGACCAACAGCGCGCTGTGGCAGCGCCAGGAAGAGGACATGGACATCAACTGCGGCGAGATCGTCGACGGCCAGGCCAGCATCCAGCAGATGGGCCAGCGCATCTTCGAACTCGTGCTGGCCACGGCCTCGGGCGCGCAGAGCAAGAGCGAAAAACACGGCTACGGCCAGAACGAGTTCGTGCCCTGGCAGGTCGGCGCGGTGATGTGAACTGTGGGCCCCCGGCTTTTCATTCCCTGCGGTCGTGTAACTCCACCCCCCGAGGGGGAGGCGCGGCCGCCTTGGGGCGGCCCGGCGGCCGCCGCTCTGTGGGCC
>DATKFT010001187.1:0-2310 GCA_035544335.1 Pseudorhodoferax sp. | reverse complement strand
CAGTGGGGACGCTCGTGCGCGACATCCAGCAATTGACCGGCGTGCTGGGTCTGGCCCTGTTGTTCCTGAGCCCCGTCTTCTACAACCTGCAGACCGCTCCCGCGGCCGTCCGCAAAGTGCTGCAATGGAATCCGGTGACCTTGATCGTGGAGCAGCTACGCGCCGTGCTGTTCCAGGGGCAGTTGCCCGCAATGGGCGCGCTCGCCGCCTACGTGGCGGTCACCAGCGTCTTCGCCTGGCTGGCTCTCAAGCTGTTCAAGCGCATGCAACCGATGTTCGCGGATCTGGTATGAACACCGCCGGACCATGCCAAGGTGTTGAGCGCCATAGCACGCAGCGCGAAGATGCACCGGTGCGCCAGAGTGACATCGCCGTCGCCGTGCACCAGGTCAGCAAGCGCTACCGCGTCTTCGAGGACCAACGCTCGCGATTGCTGCACACGCTGTGGCCACGTCACACGCACGGGATGCACGAAGTCTGGGCCTTGCGCGACGTCAGTTTTGAGATCGCGCGCGGTGACTCATTCGCCGTCATCGGGCGCAATGGCGGTGGCAAAAGCACGCTGCTGCAAATCATCACCAGCACCCTGTCTCCCACCTCGGGCTCAGTGCAGGTCCACGGCCGCGTGGCCGCCCTGCTCGAACTGGGCAGCGGCTTCAACCCGGAGTACACGGGCCGTGAGAACGTGTTCCTGAATGGCTTGCTGTTGGGTCTGACCCGAGCGGAGGTCGAAGGCCGCTTCGATGACATCGCCGCCTTCGCCGACGTCGGCAACGTGTTGGACAGGCCGCTGAAGACCTACTCCAGCGGGATGGTCGTCCGCCTCGCATTCGCCGTCCAGATTGCGTTGCGTCCCGACATCCTGATCGTGGACGAAGCACTCAGCGTGGGCGACTACTTCTTCCAACAAAAGTGCTTCGGACACCTGCGCAAGATGCGCGACGACGGGTTGACATTGCTGTTTGTCTCCCACGACATGGGCAGTGTGCGTGACCTGTGCAGGCGTGCGCTTTACCTGCGTGGTGGCCAGGCCGTGGCGGTCGGCGACACGCCGACCATCGTGCGGCAGTACTTTGCGGAAGCCACGCCAGCCGCCGCCGGTGCCGGTGTCGCACCACCGCCGCCGTTGCCGCACGATGTGCCCCCTCGTGCAGCGCTGCCTCACTTCGCCGGCGACATCGCCTGGTCACGCCCCGCGGACGATGCACTGAGCCTCTTCGGCGTGCGTCTGCTGGACATGCAGGGCACAGACGTGACATCAGTCCGCATGGGCGACACCTTGCGCATCCGCGTGTATTGCCGAGATCCGGCGAGCGGCCCCGGCCTGCGTGTGTCAATCACCTTGAAGAACCGCTACGACCAGATCGTGACAGTGCAGAACACCGCACAACTCGGTCTCGAAGAGATTGCATTCGGCGCCGCAGGCTACGCCATGGTCGAGTTCGAACTGGCCATGCAACTCGAGGCAGGGCTGTATTCGATGCGCGTCTCCCTCGGGCAGTCGACACGGGCCAACCGTGGTACACCGGTCGATGCCACCGACTGGTTCGGCCCCTTACACGTGCAATGGAACTACGAGGTCGACCCTGCGCCGTTCTTGGGCATGTTTGGCGTGCCGGCACAGGTCCGGCTGCTACACACGCAGGACGGTGCAGATCCGTCCTTCTAGCGCAGACTGTCGAACCTGAGTGCGCTCGCGTGGCCCTGCAGCAGGGCGCTCAGGCGGCGTGGGTCCGCGGCCGTCGAAAACTGCTGGTCGAACACCACTCGGTAGCTGCCGCATCCCACGTTGCGCAGCGCAAGTTCCACGGCCTGACGTCCCGCTGCAGCCACCAAGGAGCGCGCAACCACCTGATCGCGCTCATCCACCAGTTGCACATGGAACGGTGGCCGAAAGTCGGGGGCCTCTGCCACCATAGGAAACATCAGATCCAGCTTCACGTGCCCCGACACCGTGTCTGCGCCGCACAGTGCGGGCGTCCCTAGCGCCACAGAGAGTGACTTGCTGATCCACTGGTCTCCGTACGCTTCGTACTGCGGGTACACAATGACACCTGGCCGATACCACAGATCGAATGTCATGCCCTTCTTGGCCACGCCTGCAATCGGGCGGAAACCCAATGCACGGCCTTGTTCGGCCATGCGCACAGCGATCTCCGCGACGTGGTCGTTGATGCCGAAGTGCACGGGAAAGAAGTAGTTGTCGCGCGCGGCGATGAACAGATTCAGCCGGTCGTCGAACGCCACCAGGTCCTCGTCGTCATCGCCGCCCTCCAGGTACTGCGAAGGAGGATCGATGAAGACCGCCAG
>DATKFT010001186.1:0-19620 GCA_035544335.1 Pseudorhodoferax sp. | reverse complement strand
CCCATTGCCAGGTGCTGGCCACCATGAGCACGGGCGGCGCGGCATAGGCCGTCAGCGTGCCGCCGATGGACACGTTGACAAACAGCACGCCCAGCGCCAGGTACTTCACGCCCTCGGGCACCTCGCGGCGAAAGACCTGCGGCGCCAGCATCAGCGCGGCGATCGTCATGGCCGCGGGCTCGGTGACCAGCGAGCCGAACAGCGGCACGGCGGCCAGGCCCAACCAGGCGGTGGCCAGCGGCGTGGGCAGCGGTGCGAGCCGCGCGAGCGCGTGGACCAGCGCCACCACCGTGCGCAGCACCGGCCGCGAGGCGGCCATGACCATCACGACGAAGACGAACAGCGGCTCGGTGTAGTTGCGCGATTCGGCGTAGGCCAGCGCCTGCGGACCGCCCGCGGCCAGCGCGAGCACGGCGATGAGCACCATGGCCCAGAAGCCGAACACGACCTCGACCTCGCCGAGCAGATGGAACAGGCCGGCATGGCGCGGGAAACGGTGCGAGAGGCGCTCGAACTGCTTGGCCGTGAAGGTGTGCAGCAGCGCGATGGCGAACAGCGCCGCGGCGATCCATTGGATCGTGGGGTCGGACATGGTTTTCCCGGTCGTAGACGAACCGCGCGGCGGCCCGACCTGCGCGAAAACCTGGAATACCCCTGCGGCACCCACCCGGGCGCGGATTCTACGGACGCGGGCCAAGCCCTTGGGCCGGACCAGGGCACGGCGATCTTTCCAAGACCGCAAGTTTCACTTTCGAACTTCTCGGTTTTCCGCGCGGAGTGCCCGCCAGATACTTGCCCGCAGCACCGGAATGCACCGGACAAGACACAAGGCGGACACCATGGACCAGTACCAACTCTTCATCGACAACCAGTGGGTCGAGCCCGACTCCGGCAGCTACTTCGACGCGCTGGACCCCTTCTCCGGCGAGCCCTGGGCGCGCGTGCCGCTGGGCAATGCGCGCGACGTCGACCGCGCCTGCCGCGCGGCCGAGGCCGCGTTCCACGGGCCCTGGAGCCGCCTGTCGGCCACCGAGCGCGGCATGCTGCTGGTGCGGCTCGCGCAGCTGATCGAGCAGAACGCGCAAGAGCTCGCGGCGGCCGAGAGCCGCGACAACGGCAAGCTGCTGGGCGAGGTGCTGGGCCAGGTCCGCTACACGGCCAAGTACTTCCACTACTACGGCGGCCTGGCCGACAAGATCCAGGGCGCGGTGGTGCCGATCGACAAGCCCAAGGTCTTCAACTACACGCGCTACGAGCCCGTGGGCGTGGTCGCCACCATCACGCCCTGGAACTCCTCGCTGCTGCTCACGGCATGGAAGGTGGCGCCCGCGCTGTGCGCCGGCAACACCATCGTCGCCAAGCCCTCCGAGCACACCTCGGTGTCCATGTTCCTGCTGGCCCGCTTGTTCGAGCAGGCGGGGTTCCCGGCGGGCGTGTTCAACGTCGTGACCGGGCTGGGCAAGGACGTGGGCGAGCCCCTGGTCGCGCATCCCGCGGTGGGCGTGGTCGCGTTCACGGGCGGCGACGAAGGCGGGCGCAGGGTGGCCGTGCAGGCCGCGCAGCACCTCAAGCGCTGCACGCTGGAACTGGGCGGCAAGTCGCCCAACATCGTGTTCGACGATGCCGACCTGACCAACGCCGCCAACGGCGTGGTCACCGGCATCTTCTCGGCTGGCGGGCAGACCTGCATGGCCGGCTCGCGCCTGCTGCTGCAGGAGGGCATCCACGACCGCTTCGTCGCGCGCCTGCTGGAGATCTGCAAGGACGCCCGCCTGGGCAATCCCACCGAGGCGGGCGTGCAGATGGGGCCGGTGGCCACGCGTCCGCAGTTCGACAAGGTCATGGACTACATCGCGATCGCCAAGGCCGAAGGCGCCCACTGCGTGCAGGGCGGGCGCTCGCGCTCGGGGCCGGGCTACGGCGCGGGGCAGTTCGTCGAACCGACGATCTTCACGGGCGTGCACAACGGCATGCGCATCGCGCAGGAGGAGGTGTTCGGGCCGGTGCTGTCCGTGATCCCGTTCAAGGACGAAGCGGATGCCGTGCGGATCGGCAACGACATCCGCTTCGGCCTCGCGGCGGGCATTTGGACGCAGAGCCTGCACCGGGCGATGTACATGTCGGAGCGGCTGCGCGCCGGCACGGTGTGGGTCAACAACTACCGTTCCACGAGTTTCACCACGCCGTTCGGCGGATTCAAGAACAGCGGCCTGGGCCGCGAGGGCGGCGTGGAGGCGGTCAAGGAGTTCCTGGAGGTCAAGAGCGTCTGGATCTCCAGCGACCTGCAGATGCCCGATCCCTTCATCCGCAAGTACTGAAGCGGCCGGACGACGCGACGGAGCGGGAGACACCATGGATCAGATTCCAAAGGACGGCACGGCGTACGACGTGCTCGTCATCGGCAGCGGCATCGCCGGCCTGTCTGCGGCATGCGCGGCGGCGGACCGCGGCGCGCAGGTGGCGGTGCTGGAGCGTTCGCCGCCCGCGGAGTTCGGGGGCAACACGCGCTGGACCGAGTCCTACCTGCGCATGAAGAGCGAGCACGAGGTCAGCGACGACTTCGAGGAGCTGCTGGTCGCCAACGCGGGCCACCACATTGACCCGAACGTGGTCGCCGAGGCATCCGGTCCGTATGCGCAGTGGCCGGGCTACGTGAAGGCCCACGGCATGCCGGATCCGGAACTGGTCTCGACGCTCTCGGGCGGTGCGGGCCCCACGGTGCAGTGGCTCAAGGGCTATGGCATCCGCTTCGCGGCCCTGCCCACCTACTTCGTCACGGCGGCCGCGCCGCGCCTGATGCCCGTGGGCGGCGGCCTCGCGATGATCGAGGCGCTGCAGGCGCATGCGCGCGAGCAGGGCGTGGCCCTGCATTTCCACACCACCGCGCTGTCGCTGTCCCGGCGCGACGCCGAGGGCTGGCTGCATGTGGGCGTGGCCGCGGGGGCCGCGGCCGGCACGGCCATCACGCTGCGTGCGCGTGCGGTCGTCATCGCATCGGGCGGGTTCGAAGGCAATCCGGAGATGATGACCCGCTACATCGGCCCCACGGCGCGCTACCTGCGCCCCGTGGCGCGCGGGGGCTACTACAACAGGGGCGAAGGCATCCGCCTGGCCCTGGCTCTCGGTGCGGCGCCGGCCGGCGACTTCAGCTCCTTCCATGCCGAGCCGCTGGACCCGCGCTCGCCGGCGCCCGAGGCGCTGGTCATGAACTTTCCCTACGGCATCCTCGTGAACCGGCAGGGCCGCCGCTTCACCGACGAGGCGCCCGGCCCGGTGGATGTGCACTACGACCACATCGCGCGCGCGATCAAGGACGAGCCCGACGGCATCGCCTGGGTGGTGTTCGACCAGCGCATCCACGACGTGCCGAACTGGAAGCGCAGCATCCGCACGGACCAGCCGCCGATCCAGGCCGACAGCCTGGCCGCGCTGGCCCAGGCCTGCGGCATTTCCGCCGCCGGCCTGGAGCGCACCGTGCAGGCCTACAACGCGGCATGCGGCGCCGGCGCGTTCAGCCCGCTGCGGCCGGACGGCCTGGCCACGCAGGGCCTGGAGCCGCCCAAGTCCCACTGGGCCCGCCCGATCGACCAGGGGCCCTACGTGGCCTATCCGATCGTGGCCGGCATCTGCTTCACCTACGGCGGCATCAAGACCGACAGCCAGGCCCAGGTCGTCGATGCCGACGGGCGTCCCGTTCCTGGCCTGTACGCGGCCGGTGAAGCCACGGGCCTGTACTACCAGGTCTACACGGGCGCGACCTCGGTGCTGCGCGGCGCCGTCTTCGGAAAGATCGCCGGGGAGCAGGCCGCGGCCTCGTTCGCTTGAGCCCCGCACCGCCTCTGTTCGGAACACGAAGAAATGCACAAGGAGACACCATGAACATCCCCGACCACCGCGCCCAGCGCACCACGCGGCGCGCCGCGCTCAAGGCCCTGGCCTGCGGCGCCGCGGCCGGCCTGTCCGGCGCCGCCTGGGCGCAGGCCGGCGCGAAGTGGGTGCCCGCGGGGCCCGTCAAGATGACGGTGCCCTATGCCGCGGGCGGCGGCACGGACGTGCTGGCGCGGCTGGTGTCCAGCCAGGTCGGCAACGCGCTGGGGCAGCCCATCGTGATCGAGAACCGTCCGGGTGTGAACGGCATCCTGGGCACCAACCTGGTCTATGGCGCGCACCCGGACGGGCAGAGCCTGCTGTTCGCCGCCGCGGACTTCATCTCGATCGCGCCGCATGTCTACAAGAACGCGGTCAAGTTCGACCCGGTCCAGTTCGTGCCGGTGGCGCTGATCGCGAAGATGGGGTTCGTGCTGGCCTCGCGCGCCGACAACAGCGCGCGGGATCTGGAGGAGGTCATCGCGCGGGCCAAGGCCAAGGAGGTCACCTACGCCCACTGGGGGCCCGGCAGCACCTCGCAGATGGCGATGGAGCTGCTGCGCTCGAAGGTGCCAGGATTCCAGGCCCTGCCCGTGCCGTACGGCGGTGCCGCGCCCGTGCTCAACGCGGTCATGGCCGGCGACGTGGAGTACGGCTTCGTGCCCACGCCGCTGGCCATGGCGAGCCAGAGCAAGCTCAAGCTGTACGCCATCGCCTCGCCCCAGCGCTTCGCCGGCATCAAGGACGTGCCCACGCTCGCCGAAAAGGGCTACGCCGTGGATGCCGACACCTGGTTCGGCGTGCTGGCGCCGCCGAAGACGCCGGCCCCCGTGGTCGAGGCCCTCCGGGCCCAGATGGTCGCGGCGGCCGCCGACCCGCGCGTGGGCGCGCGCATGGCCGAGATGGGCTACACGGCCACCAACATCAGGCCCGAGAACTTCGGCGCCTTCATCCAGGCGGAGTACGCGCGCTGGGGCAGCGTCGTCCGCGCCGCGAACATCCAGTCGGTGGATTGACCCGCGGCGGCCCGCTGCGGGGCCGCGCGCGGCGCGACAATCCGCTCGCATGAAGCGCAAGATCCCCAGCACGATCGCCCTGTCCGTCCTCGAGGCCGCGGCCCGGCACGGCAGCTTTGCACGTGCCGCGGCCGAGCTCTACATGACCGAGAGCGCCGTGAGCCGCCAGATCGCGACGCTGGAGAACTATGTGGGCGTGCGCCTGTTCAGCCGCGAGAAGAAGCAGGTCGAACTGACCGAACTGGGCAGCCGCTACGCCGCCGCCATCCGGCCGGGCCTGGACGAGATGGAGGCCCAGACCCTGGCGCTCATGAACAACAAGGACGGCGGCGGCGTGCTGGAGCTCGCGGTCATCCCGACCTTCGCCGCCCGCTGGCTGCTGCCGCGCCTGCACGGGTTCCGGGCCGCCCATCCACGCATCTGCGTCAACATCGGCGAGCGCGCCGACCCCTTCCTGTTCCGCGGCGCGCCGTTCGATGCGGCGCTGCACTTCGACGACGGTTCCTGGGAAGGGGTGCACAAGGTCCACCTGTTCGACGAGGAGGTCGTGCCGGTCGTGAACCCGCGCCACCACGACGTGCAGGCGCTGCACGATCCGCAGCGCCTCGCCGAGGTGCCGCTGCTGGTCAAGCGCTCGCGCCCGGAGGCCTGGCAACGCTGGTTCGCGCTGGCGGGCTGCACGCCGGGCAGCGTGGTGCCGGCGATGCGCTTCGAGCTCTATTCCACCGTGATCGACGCCGTGAAGGCCGGGCTCGGCGCGGGCCTGGTGCCGCGCTTTTACATCCAGGACGACGTGCGCCGCGGCGAGCTGGCCATTCCGCTGGACCTGCCCATCCGCCACGAGAAGCGCTACTGCCTGTTCTACCCGAGCCACCGCCCGGTCTCGTCCGTGGTGGCGGCGTTCGAGTCTTGGGTCGTCGGCCAGGCCGCGGCATTCAGCGCGGAGCTGGCGGAGGACCGCGGCGGCGCGGCCTAGTTTCCCGGCCTGTCGCCGCCGCAGCCGCTGCCGCGGCTGTCGGCAGCCTCAGGGCACGGGCCGGTCGAAGCTCTCGCGCAGCGCGCGCTTGAGCACCTTGCCGACCTCGCTGCGCGGCAGCTCGGCCACGCACTGCAGGTCCGCCAGCCGCTGCGATTTGCCGAGCCGCGCGTTGGCCCAGTCGCGCAGTTCGCCCTCCGACGCCGTGCTGCCGGGCTGTATGACCACGAAGGCCACGGGCGTCTCGCCCCAGCGTTCGGAGGGCACACCGACCACGGTCGCATCGGCCACCTGCGGGTGCTGCAGCAGCACGGCCTCCAGGTCGCTGGGGTAGAGGTTGAAGCCACCCGAGATCAGCATGTCCTTGCGCCGGTCCACGAGCACGAGGAAGCCGTCGGCGTCGAAGCGGCCCATGTCGCCCGTGCGGATGAAGCGCAGGCCCGTGGGGTCGAACCACTCGGCTTCGCGCGTCTTCTCGGGCAGGCCGTGGTAAGCCGTCATCATGGTCGCCGAGCGGCCCACGATCTCGCCGACGGCGTGCGGCGGCAGTTCGCGGCCCTCCGCGTCGATGAGGCGGATGTCGTTGCCCGCGCTGGGCCGGCCCACGGTGTGCAGCTTGTCGGGGAAGCGCTCGGCCTGCAGCTCGGTGCGGCCGCCGCCCTCGGTCAGGCCGTAGTACTCGGTCAGCGCACCGGGCCAGCGGCGCAGCACCTCGGCCTTGAGCGCGGCGCTGAATGGCGCGCCCGCGCAGAAGCGCCGCGTGAGCGTGGACAGGTCGCTGCGCTCGAAATCCGGGTGGTCCAGCAGCCGGCGGAACTGCACGGGCACCAGCACCGAGTGCGTGGCATGGTGCTGCTGCGCGAGCGCGAGGTAGCGGCCGGCGTCGAACTTGCGCATCAGCACCACGGTGCCGCCCAGGCCCAGCGCGCCGAACAGGTAGGTCAGCGTGAGGTTGGAGCACAGCGGCGTGGACAGCAGCGTGACCGCGTCCGGGCCGAAGCCGTTCGTGGGCGAGCGCTGCAGCTGGGCCCAGCGCATGCCGCAGGACTGCACGATGCCCTTGGGCATGCCCGTCGTGCCCGAGGAGTAGATGATGTTGAAGGCGCTTTGCGCCGTCACGGCCACGGGCTGCGGCGCGGGGGCGTCCCGCAGCCAGTCGCTCCAGCCGGCGTCCAGCAGCACGCGCGGCAGCGCCGCGTCCTCGGGCCATGGTTCTGCCACGCTGCGGTCCAGGAACAGGCGTTTGGCGCCCGCGTTGGCCGCGAGGCCGGCCAGCTGCGCGGGCGTGGACGTGGTCGGCAGCGGCGCCACCGTGACGCCCGCGCGTGCCGCGCCCAGGAAGCACACGACATAGGCCAGCGTGCTGGCCGCGCAGACCGCGATGGCGTCGCCGGGCCGCAGCCCGTCGCGTTGCAGCGCGCCCGCCACCTGTTCGATGCCGGCGTGCAGGCCGGCGTAGTCCAGCACCTGCCCGTCCAGCACCAGGGCCGGGTGCGCGCCGCGCAGGCGGGCCTGCAGCGCGAGCATGGCGGGCAAGGTGGCGAAGTCCTGGGCCAGTGCGTCGGCAAGAGGGTGGGTGCTCACGGGCGGCTCTCCTGGGAAGGCTGCGGCCGGGTCGCCGCGTGGTCGATGTAGCGGAAGCTGCCGGCCGCGCGTGCCACGCAGTGGCCGCCTTCGGCCGTGACGACGGCCTGGCAGTGCGCCACGCCGTCCTGCACGGCCAGCACCTCGCCGTCGGCCGTGAGCCGGCCACGGCCCGGCGCCAGGTAGCTGACGTTCATGGACAGGGTGACGGCCGTGCGTGCGAAGGCGATGCGCGAGACGGCCGCGCTGGCCATGACCACGTCGACCAGCGTGGCCACCACGCCGCCGTGCAGCGCCATGGTGGGGTTCAACAGCTCGGGCCGCTGATCGACCACCAGGCGCGCGCGGCCCCCTTCGGTGAACTCGCGCCGCACGCCCAGCAGCTTGGTGAAGGGCACATGCCAGAAGGCTTCTTTGGGGTCGGTGTCCAAGGCGCGGCAGGGTGGGGCAGGAGGCTGCAGTGTGGTCGGGCGCGCCCGCGCGGCCAATGGCAGACCCTGGCCAGAAAACTTGGCAAAAGGTGACAGGCGGCGTCAGCGCAGGCGGGTCTGGCGGTATGCACCCGGCGCCAGGCCGGTCCAGTGCTTGAACGCGCGGTGGAAGGTGCTGGCCTCCGAGTAGCCGAGCCTGGCTGCGATCTCGGGCAGCGTGAGCTCGGTGCGCGCCAAATACTCGATGGCGGCGTCGCGGCGCAGGTCCTCCTTGATGCCGCGGAAGGTCTGCGCCTCCTCGCGCAGCCGGCGCCGCAGGGTCTGCGGTGTCAGGGCCAGCTGCTCGCTGACCTCTTCGAGCGTGGGTGTCTCGCCGGCCAGGTGCTTGCGGAACAGGCTGCGGATGCGCTCGGTCACGCGGGTGCGGTCGCGAAAGCGCACGAGCAGCTGGGCGGGGGCCTCGCGCAGGAAGTCGCGCAGGCTGTCCTGGTTCTGCACCACGGGCAGCTGCAGCCAGCGCGCCTCGAAGCGCCAGCCTGTGTACGGCTGGCCGTAGACCACGGGCGCCTGCAGCAGCGTGGTGGTGTCCATGCTGCGCGCGAGCACCGAATCGGGGTAGTCCACGCTCAGCAGTGGCACGCGCCGCGCCACGAGCCAGCAGACCCAGCCGTAGGCCAGAAAGCTGAACGCGCGCTCGGCGAAGGCCGGCCCCGGCGCGCTGCGGTCGCCACCCGTCAGCGCCAGCGTGGCCACGCCGCCCTGCAGCTGCAGCCGCGGCACGAAGTCCCGCAGCAGCAGCCGGTAGTAGCGCAGCCCGCGCGCGAGCGCCTCACCCAGCGTGCGCGTGTCGGCCATGAGCTCGCAGCCCAGCGCGAAGCTGCCGGGCGGCAGCGGATGGCGGCACAGGCCCCAGAGCTCGTCGCGCAGGTGGTGGCGCAGCACGGCGATCAGCGCCGCGCACTGGGCCTGCGTGACGCGCGACAGCGGCGCGTCCAGCAGCGCGGGCGCGATGCCGGCACGGCGCAGCAGCGCGGGCGTGTCCAGGCCGCGGTGCTGCGCGCCGTACAGCAGCTGCTGCACCTGCTGGATGGCGATCGTGTGAGGGTTGCCGTGCGGGCCCTGGCTGCGCTGGGTGGTGGATGCGGGTGGAGCCATCGACGTGCCGCTGTGATGGGCGGCCGCATTGTAGGAAGCGGTCAGAATCGGCCGCGAAAGGATGTCCATGCCCTCCGACGAACCAGAGCACCGCGGCAGCTGCCTGTGCGGCGCGGTGCGCTACGCACTGGCCTCGCGGCCGCGGGCGACCACGCACTGCCATTGCACCATGTGCCGCAAGCAGCACGGCGCGGCCTTCGCGACCTATGCCAGCGTGCCGCGGGCCGACCTGCACTACCTGGCCGGCGAGGCGCTGCTGACGGCCTACCGGTCCTCGGCGGGCGTCGTGCGCAGGTTCTGCAGCCGCTGCGGCGCCAACATCGAATGGCGCGGCAGCGCGGCCCATCCGGACTGGGTGTCGATCACGGTCGCCACGCTGGACACGCCGTTTGCGCCCGGCAGCATCCGCGAGGTCCACCTGGACGCGCAGCCGGGCTGGTGCACGGGCGGCTGACGCCGCGCGGCCGGCTTCAGTCCAGCCGGATGCCGGCGGCCTGGATCACCGCGCCCCAGCGTTTGGATTCCGCACGCGCGAGCGCATGGAACTGCGCGGGCGTGCCTGGCAAGGCCTCCATGCCCATGTCGGCGAAGCGCTTTTGCACGGCCGGCGTCTGGAACGATTTGTTGAGTTCACCGTTGAGCCGCGCGATGACGGGTTCGGGCAGGCCGGCCGGTCCCAGCAGGCCCTGGAAGGCGTAGACCTCGCTGTCCTTCACGCCGGCCTCGGCCAGCGTGGGCACCTGGGGCAGCAGCGGGCTGCGCTGGGCCGAGCCGATCGCCAGCACACGCACCTTGCCGCTCTGCATCACGGACAGGCCCGCGGCCAGGTCCAGGAACATGCAGGGCACCTGGCCGCCCATCACGTCGGCCATGGCCGGTGCCGCGCCGCGGTAGGGGATGTGGACCAGGAAGGTCCGGGTGCGGTTCTTGAACAGCTCCATCGCGAGGTGGTGCGGCGAGCCATTGCCCGGCGAGGCGTAGTTGACCTGGCCCGGGTGCGCCTTCACGTAGGCCAGGAACTCCTGGAAGTTCTTGGCCGGGAAGGCCGGGTGCACCACGAGCGCGAGCGGGAAGCGCCCGATCGCACCGATGTAGCTGAAATCCTTCTCGGGCTGGTAGGGCAGCTTGCCGAACAGGTGCTCGTTGAAGGCCAGCACGGCGTTGTCGGCCGACAGGATGGTCTGCCCGTCGGGCTTGGCGCGGGCCACGAGCTCGGCGCCGATGTTGGTCGCCGCACCGGGCCGGTTGTCGACGACGATGTTCTGCGCCAGCGGCCCGCGCATGGCCTCGGACAGCGTGCGCGCCAGCACGTCGGTGCCGCCGCCGGCCGGGTAGGGCACGACCCAGCGGATGGGCTGGTCGCTGCCCTGGGCAAGGGCTGCGGTGGTCGCGAACGGGGCCGTGGCCAGCGCGGCCAGTGCGGGCAGGAAGTGGCGTCGTTGCATGGTCTTCGGTCTCCTGGTGTGGTGGTGACCGCGATGGTAGGGCAGCGTGCCGCGGCGTCGCTGCTAGAGATGGAAGGCCTGCTGCACGTGCGGTGCGACCAGGTCCAGGTACTCGTGGTGCTTGCGGATGTAGCCCGCGATGAACTGGCAGACCGGTACCACCTGCAGCTGGCGGGCGCGCGCATCGTCCAGCACATGCCGAGCCAGCGCCGAGCCGACGCCGCGGCCCTCGAAGGCCGGCAGCACCTCGGTGTGCGTGAACAGGATGCCGTTGGTCAGCAGGTTGTACTCGGCGAAGCCGGCCAGCTGACCGTCCAGCCGGGCCTCGTAGCGGTGCCGGTCTTCGTGGTTCGTGATGGTGGGGGCGGTGGGTGCGGTCATGGTCATGCGTTGGCTTGGCAGGCCCTGGGGCCGCAGGTGCCGACGACGGTCGGCGGCACGTCGTGCATGGTGCTCAGCCGAACACCGCGTGCCACAGCGCGAGCACGGCGTCGCGCTCGTGTGCCACGTCGGCCACATCGAGCTGCGTGGACGCCTCGTCCAGCCGCGCGCGGTGCTGCAGGTGGCGCAGTTCGCGGTAGGCGTCGGCTGCGGCATGGCCCACGCCGGCGGGCAGCAGGCCCGCGGCCTCGGCGCGGTGCAGCAGCGCGATGTTGCCCACGTTGGCGATCAGCTCGGCATGCTGCGCCGACTGTGCGAGCACCAGGTACTGCACGGCGAATTCGGCGTCCACCATGCCGCCCGGGCTGTGCTTGAGGTCGAACTTCTCGCCGCGCACGGGGTGGGCGGCACGCACCTTCTCGCGCATGGCGACGATCTCGCTGCGCAGCGCGACCGGGTCGCGCTGGGCCGTGACGACCGCGCTGCGCACGGCGTCGAAGCGCGGCTGCAGCGCCGGCACGCCGACCACGAAGCGCGCACGCGTCATGGCCTGGTGCTCCCAGGTCCAGGCGGTGTTGCTGCCGCGGCCCTTCTGGTAATGGGCGTAGGCGTCGAAGCTCGTGATCAACAGGCCCGAGCTGCCGTTGGGCCGCAGCGCGGTGTCGATCTCGAACAGGTCGCCCTCGCGCGTCTTGACGGTCAGCCAGTTGATCATCCTGCGCACGAAGGCCGCGTAGGCCTCGGGCGCGCGCTCGTCCTCGTCCTCGTAGACGAACACGATGTCCAGGTCGCTGCCGTAGCCCAGCTCCTTTCCGCCGAGCTTGCCGTAGCCGATGATGGCGAATTGCGGCTCCTCGCGGTGCGCGTTCTTCAGGCGCTGCCAGGCCCAGCGCGCGGTCACGCGCAGCATGGTGTCGGCCAGGGCCGAGAGGTCGTCGGCCACCTGTTCCACGGTCAGCCGGCCTTCGACGTCGCGCGCCAGCGTGCGGAAGGCCTCGGCATGGTGGGCGCGGCGCAGCAGGTTCAGCAGTTCCTCCTCGTCGTCTTCGCCCGTGCGTGCGAGCGAGGCCCGGCGTTCTTCGAGTTCGCGCTCGAAGGCTTCGGGCGCGAAGCGTTCGGACAGCATGGTCGCCGAAGCCAGCTCGTCGATGACGCCGGGGTGGCGCAGCAGGTAGCGCGCGGGCCAGCGCGCCGCGCCGAGCAGGCGCAGCAGCCGCTCGTGCGTGGCCGGGCGCTCCAGCAGCAGCGCGAGATAGCTTTCGCGGCGCAGCAGCGTCTCGACCCAGTCGGTCCAGCGCAGCGCGCCCTGCAGCCGGTGCGCGGCGTCGATGCCCTCGTCGGTCCGCGGGTCGCGCAGCCAGTCGGCCGTGCGCTGCACGAGCCGCAGCAGCCGGCCGCGGCTCTCGTCGCGCAGCGCGGCCACGCGCGGGTGCTCGCGCCAAGCCTCGATGCGCTGGCGGAAGTCGGCCGGCAGGCGTTCGAGCACGGCGTCGAAGTCGGGTGCGCCGCCCGGCGTGCCGGCGCTGCCTTTCTTGCAGTTGCCCGTGCAGGGCTTGGCGTCGCCGCCGAGCAGGATGTCGAACTCCTGCGCGACGAACTCGCGGTGCTGGTCGAGGTCGGACAGGAAGGGGCAGCACGAGGGGTAGCCCAGGGTCTGCGCGATCCAGGCCAGGTCCTCGTCGCCCGAGGGCAGCACATGGGTTTGCTGGTCGTCCAGGTACTGGATGCGGTGCTCGACACGGCGCAGGAACACGTAGGCCTCTCCCAGGGCCTCGGCCGTGGCCTGCGGCATGAGCCCGGCCCGTGCGAGCCGCGGCAGCGCGTCCAGCGTGGAACGCGTGCGCAGCTCGGGGAACTGGCCACCGCGCACGACCTGCAGCAGCTGCACGGTGAACTCGATCTCGCGGATGCCGCCGCGCGAGAGCTTGACGTCGTTGGCGCGCTCGGGATGGCCGGCCGCGCGGCGCGCGGCATGCTCGCGGATCTGGCGGTGCAGCGTGCGCAGCGCCTCGAACACGTTGTAGTCCAGGTAGCGCCGGAACACGAAGGGCAGCACCACGCCGCGCAGCTCGCTGGCCGAGGCGTCCTCCACGCAGCGGCGCGGCGCGACGACGCGGCTCTTGAGCCACGCGAAGCGCTCCCATTCGCGGCCCTGCACCTGCAGATAGTCCTCCAGCGCGCCCAGCGACACGGCCGGCGGGCCGGAGTTGCCGTTGGGGCGCAGCGCGAGGTCGACGCGGAACACGAAGCCATGCTCGGTGGTCTCGCCGACCAGCGTGTAGAGGATCTTGATCGCGCGCGAGAAGTACTCGTGGTTGCTGATGCGCCCGCGGCCCTCGGGCGTGCCGGCGGTCTCGCCATCCTGGTCGTAGATGTAGATCAGGTCGATGTTGCTGGACACGTTGAGCTCGCGCGCGCCGAGCTTGCCCATGCCGATGACCCAGAGCTGGGCGCGCCGGCCGTCGGGCGTGCGCGGCATGCCGTGGCGCTCGTCGAGCTCGCGCTCGGCTTGCAGCAGGGCCTCGTCCAGCGCGAGCTCGGCCAGTTCGGTGACGGCCGTGGTGACCACTGCGAGTTCGGCGCGCTGTTCGCAATCGAGCACCACGAGCCGCTCCATGACCAGCTGGCGCAGCACGCGCAACGCCGCGCCGAGCCCATGGCCCTGGGCCAGCAGCTGTGCCAGCGTGTCCTGCATGGCGGGCCGCCGCGGTGCGCCGGCCGGCAGCAGCGCGAGCTCGGCCGCGTAGCGCCGGCGCAGCCGCTGCACGAAGCGCGAATGCTGCGCCGAATCCGGTGCGTCGGTAGGGGAATCGGAGAGGGACGGCGTTAACAGAAGGTCACGGGCGATGACGGAACCGGTGACGGGGTCGCGGGTCATAATTCCTGGCCGATTTAGCTTGCAATGACAGTCCCGACGCCACGTCCTTCACGCCTGCTCAAGCTGGCGGCCGTCCTGGCGCCATGGGTGCTCCGGCTCGTACTGGGCGTCTGGCTGATGGTGTGCATGGCCTGGGGGGCGCTGCACGGCTGGATTGTGCCGCGAATCGGCGAGTTCCGCCCGCAGCTGGAACAGGCGGCCAGCCGGGCGCTCGGTGCCGAGGTCCGCATCGGAGCGATCACGGCCAATTCGGCCCAGATCCTGCCCGACTTCGAGCTCAGCGATGTGGTGCTGCGCGACGCCCAGGGCCGCGAGGGGCTGCGGCTGGCGCGTGTGTCGGCGCTGCTGTCGCCGCGCTCGCTGGCACGGCTGGGCTTCGAGCAGATCGTCATCGACGGCCCCGTGCTGGACGTGCGCCGCACGGCCGACGGCCTGCTGCAGGTGGCCGGCATCGACATGGCGCAGGGCGATGGCCAGAGCAGCCGCGCGGCCGACTGGCTGTTCTCCCAGCGCGAACTGGCCGTGCGCCAGGCCACGGTGCGCTGGACCGACGAGCGCGCGGGCCAGCCCACGGTGGAGCTGACCGAGGCCGACCTGGTCCTGCGCAACGGCACGCGGCGCCACCAGATGCGCCTGGACGCCACGCCGCCCGCGGCCTGGGGCGAGCGCTTCAGCCTGCGCGCGGCCATGCGCCAGTCGCTGCTCAATCCGCGCCGCGGCAACTGGCGCGAGTGGGACGGTCCGGTCTACGCCGACTTTCCGCGGCTCGACCTGGCCCAGCTGCGCGCGCAGCTGGCGCCGGGCCCCGCGCAGGACATCGAACTGCTGGCCGGCCACGGCAGCCTGCGCGCCTGGGTGGACGTGGTGCATGGCGAGGTGCTCGGTGGCCAGGTCGACCTTGCGCTGGCCGATGCGCGCGCGCGCCTGGGCCCGGACCTGGAGCCGCTGGCGCTCACGCAACTGCAGGGCCGGCTGCGCGGCCGGCTGCTGGCCAGCGGCATGGAGCTGCAGACCGAGCAGCTGCGCTTCACCACCGCCGACGGCGCCCGGTGGGCACAGGGCGATGTGTTCCTGAGCTACATGCGCGGCGAGAGCCGGGTGCGCGGCCAGGGCGAGCTGCGCGCCGACCGCATCGACCTGGCCGCGCTGGCCGACGTCGCGGAGCGCCTGCCGCTGGGCGCCGACTGGCATGCGCAGCTGCAGGCGCTGGCGCCGCGCGGCCAGGTGGAACATCTGCAGGCGCACTGGACGGGGCGCATCGAGGCGCCGGCCAGCTACCGCGTGCAAGGCCGCGTGCAAGGCCTGGCGCTGGCGGCCGGTGCGATTCCGCCGCGCCAGCCCGACCTGCACCATCCCATGGGCCGCCCGGGCGTGGAGGGCCTGGCCGCCGAGTTCACGCTGAACCAGGGCGGCGGCGAGGCCCATGTGCAGCTGGCCGATGGCTGGCTCGAGTTCCCGGGCGTGTTCGAGCAGCCGCGCGTGCCGCTGGCCCAGCTGGACGGCCGGCTGCGCTGGCAGCACGACGGCGCGCAGCTGGCCGTCCAGGTGCCCGAGCTGCGCTTTGCCAATGCCGACGCCGCGGGCCAGCTGCAGGCGCGCTGGAGCAGTCGGCCCGGCGCCGGGGACGAGGGCCCGCACGGCCCGGGCCGGCTCGAGCTCGACGGCAAGCTCGTGCGCGCGGACGGCACGCGCGTGCACCGCTACCTGCCGCTGGCCGTGGGCGACGAGGCGCGCCACTACGTGCGCGATGCCGTGCAGCGTGGCCGTGCCAGCAGCGTGCAGTTCAAGGTGCGCGGCGACCTCGACCATTTCCCCTACAAGGATCCCAAGCTTGGCGAGTTCCACATCGCGGCCGAGGTCGAGGACGTGCTCTATGCCTACGTGCCCGCGCGGCTGCAGGAGGCCGACGAGCTGCCCTGGCCGGCGCTGACCGGCCTGGCGGGCCGTCTCGTGTTCGACCGCAACGGCATGCAGGTGCGCAACGCGCGCGGCCAGCTGGCCGATGCGGGCGGCTTCGCGGTGCTCAAGGCCGAGGCCGACATCCCCGACTTCGAGCACCCCGAGGTGGCCGTGCGGGCCGAGGGCCGCGGCCCCCTGACCGGCATGCTGGCGGCCGTCGCGGGCTCGCCGCTCGCGCAGATGACCGAGGGCATGCTGGCCCAGGCCCAGGCCAGCGGTGCGGGCGAGCTCAAGCTGCAGTTGGCCCTGCCGCTCGAGAACATGCACGCCAGCCGCGTGCAGGGCAGCGTGGTCCTGCCCGGTAACGACATCAGCCTGCGGCCCGGCACGCCGCTGCTGGCGCGCACGCGCGGCACGGTGGCCTTCAACGACAACGGTTTCACGCTGGCCGGCCTGTCCACCGCCGTGCTGGGTGGCGAGACGCGCGTGGACGGTGGGTTGCAGGCCGGCGCGCTGGCACTGCGCGCGCAGGGCACGGCCACGGCCGAAGGCCTGCGCCAGGCCGCCACGGGCGTGCTCGCGCCGCTGGCCCAGCGCGCGAGCGGCCAGGCCGCCTACACGGCCGCGCTGACGCGTGCGGCCGATGGCGCGCTGGCGTTCACGCTGGACAGTCCGCTGCAGGGCCTGGCCATCGACCTGCCCGCGCCGCTGGCCAAGCCCGCCGATGCGGGCTGGCCGCTGCGGCTGGCGCTGGCGCCGCAGAGCGGCGTGCGCGACCAGCTCTCGCTGCAGTTGGGCACGGTGCTGCGCGCCCAGTTCGAGCGCGACACCGCAGGCGCCGCACCACGCGTGCTGCGCGGCAGCATCGACGTGGGCCCGGCGGGCGACACGGCGGCGGCGCTGCCGGCCCACGGCGTGAGCGCCAGCCTGCGGCTGGACGCGGTTGCGGTCGATGCCTGGCAGGCCTTGGCCGACGCCATGCCCGAGGGCGCCGAGGGCGGCAAGGACGAGGTGGCCGACTACCTGCCCGAGCGCATCGCGCTGCGGGCCACCGAACTGCGCTGGGGCAGCCGCGGCCTGCACGACCTGGTGCTGGACGCCACGCGCGAGGGCGGCACCTGGCGCGCCGACATCGCCGCGCGCGAACTCAGCGGCCAGCTCAGCTACCGCCAGGGCACCGACGGCCATGCCGGCAGCGTGCACGCGCGGCTGGGGCGCCTGTCCATCGCCTCCGGCGAGGAGGAGGAGGTCACCACGCTGCTGGACGAACAGCCCTCCAGCGTGCCCGCACTGGACATCGTGGTGGAGGACTTCGAACTGCGCGGCAAGAAGCTGGGCCGGCTCGAGATGAACGCCGTGAACCAGGGCACGGAGTGGCAGCTGCACAGGCTTGCGCTGCGCCTGCCCGAGGCCCGCTTCGACGCCTCGGGGCGCTGGGGCGCGCGCATTGGCACGCACGGACGCCGCACGGCCATGGACTTCCGGCTCGCCATCGACGACGCCGGTGCGCTGCTGGGCCGGCTGGGCATGGCCAACGTGTTCCGGCGCGGCCATGGCGAGCTCAACGGCTCCGTGGCCTGGGAGGGCTCGCCGCTCGCGCTGGACTACCCCAGCATGGCCGGCCGGCTGCACCTGGACGTGCGCGAAGGCCAGTTCCTCAAGGCCGACGCGGGCCCGGCGCGGCTGCTGGGCGTGCTGAGCCTGCAGGCGCTGCCGCGCCGGCTCACGCTGGACTTCCGCGACCTGTTCAGCGAGGGCTTCGCGTTCGACTTCCTGCGCGGCGATGCCCAGATCGCGCGCGGCGTGGTCAGCTCCAACAACCTGCAGATGAAGGGCGTCAACGCGGCCGTGCTCATGGACGGCAGCGCGGACATCGCGCGCGAGACGCAGAACCTGCGCGTGGTGGTGGTGCCCGAGATCAATGCGGGCACGGCCTCGCTGGTGGCCACCGTCATCAACCCGGCCATCGGCCTCGGTAGCTTTCTCGCGCAGTGGGTGCTGCGCGGGCCGCTCATGGAGGCGGCCACGCAGCAGTTCCAGATCGACGGCACCTGGAGCGATCCGCGCATCGAGCGCGTGGCCCGCAGTGCGGCGCAGGCGCAGCCCGGCAACAATGGCGGCAAGGAAACCCCCAAATGAAGATTGCCGCCTTGCAGATGGTCTCGGGCATGCGCCTGGACGACAACCTGGTCGCCGCGCGTGCCCTGCTGGAAGAAGCCGCCGCGGCCGGTGCCGAGCTGGCCGTGCTGCCCGAGTACTTCTGCCTGCTCGGCGCGCGCGACACCGACAAGCTGGCCATCCAGGAGCCGTTCGGCGCGGGGCCGATCCAGGACTTCCTCGCGCGCGCGTCGCGTGAACTCGGCCTGTGGACCGTGGGTGGGACCTTGCCGATCACGCAGGGCGACGGCAGCCGCGTGCGCAACACCAGCCTGGCGTTCGACCCGCGGGGAGACTGCGTCGCGCGCTACGACAAGATCCATCTGTTCCGCTTCGACAACGGCAGCGAGCGCTTCGACGAGGCGCGCGTGCTCGAGCGCGGCAGCGAACCCGCGCTGTTCACCCTGACCGCGCGCGACGGCCGCGCCTGGCGCGTGGGCCTGTCGGTCTGCTACGACCTGCGCTTTCCCGAGCTGTACCGCCACTATGCCGCGCAGGGTGCCGAGCTGCTGCTCGTGCCCAGCGCCTTCACGCACACCACGGGCCAGGCCCATTGGGAAACGCTGCTGCGCGCGCGCGCCATCGAGAACCTGGCCTATGTGCTGGCGCCGGCCCAGGGCGGGACGCACGCCAACGGCCGGCGCACCTGGGGCCACAGCATGCTCGTCGACCCCTGGGGCACCGTGCTGGCCGAGCAGGCCGAGGGCCCGTGCTGCGTGCTGGGCACGCTGGATGCCGAGCGCCTCGGCCAGGCCAGGCGCATGCTGCCGGCGCTGGAGCACCGCGTGCTGTGAAACGCTCCGCCTTGCAAGCCCTGTGGCGCCATTGGGCGCAGTTCGTGCGGCGGCGCTGGTCGCTGTGGTCGCTGCTGATCGCGCTGGTCGTGGGCCTGCTGGTCACGCTGGTCTGGCTGGCCGGGCGCTACGAGGCCACGCAGGTGCAGTCCAAGGTCGAGCGCGACGCCGCCGACGCCGTGGTCGACATGCGCACCGCGCTGATGCGCAACGTGCAGAGCGTGCAGGCGCTGCACGCGGGCGATCCGGCGTCCGAGGAGTGGGTCCGGCGCGCGGCGCTGCTGCTGCACGAGCGGCGCGAGATCGTGCGCCTGGAATGGCGCACGCCGCTGCTGCGCATGCTGGCCGAGACCGACACGCCCTACCGCCCGCCGGTGTTCGGCCAGATCGCGCGCCAGGACACCCAGGGCGACGTGGTGCTGAACTGCAGCACGGCGCGGCGCTTCAACGGCCCGGCCTATTCGTCCAGCTACTACCTGCCCCAGGCCGACGGCCGGGGCCTGGAGGTCATGGACCTGTGCCTGCCGCTGCTGGCCGACGGCCGGCTCATGGGCTATGTGCTGGCCACCTATTCGCTGCAGGACATCCTGGCCGAACTGCTCGGGCGCCAGCTGCCGCACCACCAGGAGGCCTCCTTCGTCGAGGCCGACGGCACGCGGCTCGCGCTGCACGGCGCGACGCGCCGCGGCGCGCGCGTGTTCACGGCGCAGCAGCTGCTGGACCTGCCCGGCAATCCCGTGCTGCTGCGGATCAACAGCTGGCGCGCCGCGCCCGACCTGCTGCCCAACGTGATGACGGCCATGGTCACGGCCATGTCGATCGCACTGGTGTCCGTGCTCGCGCTGCTGGCCAAGGACATGCGCAGGCGCCAGCGCGCCGAGCGCGACCTGGCCGATGCGCTGGCCTTCCGCAAGGCCATGGAGGACTCGCTGCTGACCGGGCTGCGCGCGCGCGACCTCGACGGCCACATCACCTACGTGAATCCGGCCTTTTGCAACATGGTCGGCTACGCGCCCGAGGAGCTTTGGGGCACGAGT
>DATKFT010001185.1:0-5655 GCA_035544335.1 Pseudorhodoferax sp. | reverse complement strand
CAGCAGCGCCGCGTCGTCCATCTTCGGCGGGTCGATGATCTTGCCCGGGTTGAACAGGTTGAGCGGGTCCAGGTGCTGCTTGATGCTGCGGAACGCGGCATTGATCGCGGGGCCGAACTGCCATTCGATCCACTCGCCGCGGCACAGGCCGTCGCCGTGCTCGCCGCTGAACGCGCCTTTGTACTTGCGCACGAGCGCGCTGGCCTCTTCGGCGATCGCACGCATCTTGGCGCCACCGTCGGTCCGCATGTCCAGAATGGGCCGCACATGCAGCGTGCCGACCGAGGCATGCGCATACCAGGTGCCGCGGCTGCCGTGCCTGGCGAAGACCTCGGTCAGCGCGTCGGTGTAGGCGGCCAGGTGCTCAAGCGGCACGGCGCAGTCCTCGATGAAGCTCACGGGTTTGCCGTCACCCTTCAGGCTCATCATGATGTTGAGGCCGGCCTTGCGCACCTCCCAGAGGTTCTTCTGCGGCCCCTCGTCGGGCATCTGCACCACGCTGCCGGGCAGGCCCAGGTCGCCCATGAGCTCGACCAGCTGGCGCAGCTGCGGCAGCAGCGCGGCCTTGTCGGCACCCGCGAACTCCACGAGCAGGATGGCCGCGGGCTTGCCGATCAGCGCGGTCTCCACCGTGGGGCGGAAGGCCGGGTTGGCCAGCGCCAGCTCGATCATGGTGCGGTCCACGAGCTCCACGGCCGTGGGCTTGAGCTTCACGATGTGCTGGGCGGCATCCATCGCGGCGTGGAAGCTCGGGAAGTTCACGATGCCCAGCACCTTGGCGCGCGGCAGCTCGGCGAGCTGCAGCGTGAGGCTGCGCGTGAGGGCCAGCGTACCCTCGGAGCCGACCAGCAGGTGCGCGAGGTTCACGCTGCCGTCCCGGGTGTAGGGCCGCTCGCTCTGGTTGTAGAAGATGTCCAGGTTGTAGCCGGCCACGCGGCGCATGACCTTGGGCCAGCGCGCGGCGATCTCGGCGCTGTGCTGGGCCGCCAGCCGGCGCACATGGTCGGCGATGGCGCCCGCGCGGCCACCCAGGCCGGCGACCGGCCCGAAGTTCACGAGTTCGCCATCGGACAGCCAGGCCTGGGCGCCCAGCACGTTGTGCACCATGTTGCCGTAGGCAATCGAGCGCGAGCCGCAGGAGTTGTTGCCGGCCATGCCGCCCAGCGTGGCCTGGGCGCTGGTCGAGACGTCCACCGGATACCACAGGCCATGGGGCTTGAGCTGCGCGTTGAGGTGGTCCAGCACCAGGCCGGGCTCCACCGTGGCGATGCGGGCCTGCACGTCCAGGTCGAGCACGCGGCGCAGGTGCTTGCTGGTGTCGATGACCAGTGCGGCGCCCGTGGTCTGGCCGCACTGGCTGGTGCCGCCGCCGCGCGCGAGCACGGGCACCTTGAGGTCGCGCGCGATGGCGATGGCCAGGGCCACGTCGCGTGCGGTCTTGGGCACCAGCACGCCGGCCGGCATGATCTGGTAGATCGACGCGTCGGTCGCATAGCGGCCGCGCGATCCCGCATCGAACAGCACCTCGCCCTCGGTCTCCGCGCGCAGCTGGCGCGCGAGCGCCTCGCAGGTCTCGTTGGGCGGCAGCGCGGTGCCGGCCGGGAGCAGGGCGCTGGCGGGTTCGATGTGCATGGTGGATGTCTCTGGTGTCTCTAGTGTTTGGCGGACGCGGCAGCGGGGTAGATCTCGCCGGCCCGCAGCAGTGCGAGCACGGTGTCGCGCTTGCGCAGCACATGGGCGATGAGCACCTGGCGCAGCGCGGCGGCGTCGCGCGCCTGCAGCGCCTCGACCATCTGCTCGTGCTCCTGCACGGCGTGCTGCCATTTCGCCTCGTCCTGGTTGGTCCGAAAGCGCAGCGACTGCACGCGCGCATTGATCGCGCGGTAGGTGCTGGCCAGCACCGGATTGCGTGCGGCCTCGTTGATGGCGGTGTGGATCAGTGCGTTGAGCCGGTAGTAGCCCGACAGGTCGCGCCGCGCATGGCAGGCCAGCATCTCGTAGTGCAGTGCGCGCAGCTCGGCCAGTTCGGCATCCGTGATGCGTTGCGCCGCGAGCTCGCCCGACTGGCCTTCCAGCATGGCCAGCACCTCGAAGGTGTTGAGCACGTCGGCCTCGGTCAGCTTGACGGCCACGGCGCCGCGGTTGGGCAGCAGGTCCACGAGGCCCTCGGCCGCCAGCAGCTTGATGGCCTCGCGCAGCGGCGTACGCGAGACGCGCAGCTGCTCGCAGAGCTCGCGCTCGTTGAGCTTGGCGCCGGGCGCGATGCGGCCCTCCACGAGCATGGTGCGCAGCCGTGCGGCGACCTGGTCGTGCAGCGCGAGGCGGGAGATTTCGATGATGTCGGCCATGGTTTCCTCGGACGAATGGATTTTGCATTCAAATTTATTCGGCTGTAATCCAGGTGTGTTGGGGTTATCCATGCCTTCATAATGTTTTTTGAATGCAAAAATTTCCCAAGCAACAAGGAACCGACATGCTCCAGCTCGACATCCACCCGACCGGCCGCCACTTCCTGCAGATCCCCGGACCCAGCCCCGTGCCCGACCGCGTGCTGCGCGCCATGAGCCTGCCCACCATCGACCACCGCGGGCCGGAGTTCGGCCAGCTGGGCCTCAAGGTGCTGGCGGGCCTGCAAAAGGTCTTCCAGACCCGCCACCCCGTCGTGGTCTATCCGGCCTCGGGCACGGGTGCCTGGGAAGCCGCGCTGCTCAACACGCTGAGCCCGGGCGACCAGGTGCTGATGTACGAGGGCGGCCACTTCGCGAGCCTGTGGCACAAGATGGCCACGCGGCTGGGCATCGTCACCGAGTTCCTGGCCTGGGAGGGGCGCGACGCAGAGCTGCCCCAGGCCGGCAGCTGGCGCCGCGGCGTGCAGGCCGATCTCATCGAGGCGCGGCTGCGCAAGGACACCGACAGGAAGATCAAGGCCGTGTGCGTGGTGCACAACGAGACCTCCACGGGCGTGACCTCGGACATCGCTGCCGTGCGCCAGGCCATCGACGCGGCCGGCCACCCCGCGCTGCTCATGGTGGACAGCATCTCGGGCCTGGCCGCGGCCGACTACCGGCACGACGAATGGGGTGTGGACGTCACGGTCAGCGGCTCGCAGAAGGGGCTCATGCTGCCGCCCGGCATCAGCTTCAACGCGATCTCGCCGCGCGCGCTGGAGGCCTCGAAATCCGCGAAGCTGCCGCGCGCCTTCTTCGACTGGGGCGAGATCGTCGAGATGAACAAGACCGGCTACTGGCCCTACACGCCCAGCACCAATTTGCTGTACGCGCTGTCCGAGGCGCTGGACATGGTGCTCGGCGAAGGGCTGCCGCAGGTGTTCGCGCGCCACCAGCGCTGGGCCGCCGGCGTGCGTACCGCCGTCAATGCCTGGGGCCTGCCGATCCAGTGCGCCGATCCGGCCGTCTACTCGCCCGTGCTGACCGGTGTGATCACGCCGGAGGGCGTGGACGCCGACGCGCTGCGCAAGCTGATCCACGAGCGCTTCGACCTCTCGCTGGGCACGGGCCTGGGCAAGCTCAAGGGCCGCATGTTCCGCATGGGCCACCTGGGCGACAGCAACGACCTGACCTTGGTGGCCATGGTGGCCGGCGTCGAGATGGGGCTGCAGCTGGCCGGCGTCAAGCTGGCGGGCAGCGGCGTGCAGGCCACGATGGCGCATTTCGCGGGCAATCCCGCTCCCTCGCCGCTCCAGAACGCCAGCTGAAGCGTCCGCGGCGCCCCCTACTTCCAGGAGACAAACGATGAAACGACGTTCCCTCATCCAGGCTGTGGGCGCCGCAGCGGCCACGCTCGGCGCCCCCTCCCTGTTCGCGCAGGACTGGCCCACGGGGCCGGTGCGCATCGTGGTGGGCTTTCCACCCGGCGGCGGCACCGACGCGCTGGCGCGCGTGGTGGCGCAAAAGCTCACGGCCATGTGGGGCCAGCCGGTCGTCGTGGAAAACAAGCCTGGTGTGGCCGGCGTGCTCGCGGCCGAGTTCGTGGCCCAGCAGGCCAGCGACGGTGGCACGCTGCTGATGGCCCACATCAACAGCCACGCGCTGGCGCCCAGCCTGCAGCCCAAGCTGCGCTACGACGTGCAGCGCGACTTCGTGCCCATCGTGATGGTGGGCGTGACGCCCAATCTCTTGATCGCCGGCCCGGGGCAAAAGGCCACGAGCCTCCAGGACATCGTGGCGCTGTGCAAGGCCGAACCCGGCAAGGTCAGCTTCGGCTCGGCCGGCGCCGGTTCGGCCCAGCACCTGGCGCTGGAGATGTTCAAGCTGCAGGGCGGACTGGACGCCATGCACGTGCCCTACAAGGGCAGCGGGCCGCTGCTGGCCGACCTCATGGGCAACCAGATCCAGTACAGCTTCGAGACCATGACGGCGGCCACGCCGCATGTGAAGAGCGGCAAGGTCGTGGCCGTGGCGCAGACGCGCACGCGCCGCGCCAAGGGTCACCCTGGCGTGCCCACCATGCAGGAGCAGGGTTTCGAGGGCTTCGAGGCCACGACCTGGTACGGCCTGGTCGGCCCCGGCAAACTGCCCACGGCTATCGCCGACAAGGTCAACCGCGACGTCAACACCGTGCTGGCCATGCCCGACGTGCAGGAGCGCATGGACACCTATGGCGCCGAGGACGGCGGCGGCTCGCGCGAGAAGTTCACGCAGTTCATCGCCAGCGAGACCGCCAAGTGGGGCAAGGTGGTCAAGGACGGCAAGGTCAGGGTCGACGCCTAGCCTCGGCCTGTTCCTGTGCCTCCAGCACGGCCACGGCCGCCGCCAGGTCTTCGAGCGCCGTGCCCACGGCCTTGAACACGGTGCGCTCAGCGCGGCTGCGGCGGCCTGGGGCGGCACCCGTGACCAGATCGGCCAGCGTGCCGCGCAGGTCTTCGGCGCGGAACACGCCGCGCGCGAGCGGCCCCAGCAGGTCGCCGCTTTTCTGCAGCGCCTCGGGCGTGTCGATGTAGACGCCGGCGCCGGCGAAGCAGGCGTCGTCGGCCTCGCGCATCTGGGGCGAGAAGCTGCCGATCAGGTCCAGGTGGCTGCCCGGTGCGAGCCAGGCACCCTGCACCACGGGCGCCGTGGCCAGCGTGGCGCAGCTCACGATGTCGGCGCTCGCACAGGCCGTGGCCAGCTCGGGTGCGGCCAACGCATCGAAGCCCTCGCTGCGCAGTTGGGCGGCCAGCGCCGTGGACTGCGCGGCCGAACGGGCCCAGACCGTCACGCGCCGGATCGGCCGCACGGCCGCGAAGGCGTGGGGCAGCAGCCGCGCGAGCCGGCCCGCGCCGACCACGAGCAGGTGCTGCGCATCGGCGCGCGCGAGGTAGGACGCGGCCAGCGCCGCGGCCGCCACCGTGCGGCGTGCGGTGATCGCGTCGCCGTCCAGCAGCGCGAGCGGCACGCCCGTGGCCGCGTCGTGCAGCAGGTAGCTCGCGTGCAGGCCGGGCAGGCCCAGCGCGGCATTGCCGGGGGCGATGTTGATGATCTTCACGCCGTAGTGGCGTGCGGTCCAGGCCGGCATGATCAGCGAGGTGAAGCGCTGCTCGACCGCGTGCGTGTGGCGCAGCGGCACCTGGCAGGGCGCGGCGAAGGCCTCGCGCAGCGTGGGGATCAGCTGCGCAAAGGGCAGGGCGGCGTGCACCGTGGCCGCGTCGACAAACCT
>DATKFT010001184.1:0-1899 GCA_035544335.1 Pseudorhodoferax sp. | reverse complement strand
GAGCAGGTCGTGCAGGCCATGCGCCAGGCCGGCATGCACGCCACCGTGAGCTCCATCCACGTGAATGGCTGGTACGGGGAGCACGACAAGCTGCAGGGCGCGCGCTGGATCCTGCGCGAACTCTGGCAGCGCGAGCTCGATGCCGAGATCGACCGCTGGGCCTACGTGGGCGACTCGACCAACGATGTGCGCATGTTCGAGGCCTTCGCGCTCAGCGTGGGCGTGGCCAACATCGCGCGCTTCGTGCCCCAGCTCGCGCACCTGCCCCGCTACGTGACGCAAGCCGAGCGCGGTGCGGGCTTCGCGGAGTTCGCACAGCGAGTCCTGCAGCAGCGGCGCTGAAGCGCCACGGTCCTGTCGCGCCACTGCAACCCGGTGGCCACGGCCGGGCCGCGGACGCAATTTACTCAGTACACTCACAGTTTTCGGGATTGTCACAAGGCGGCAAAACGATGGCCACAGCGGGGAATGAACCCAAACCGCAGCGGGCGCAGAAACGACCCACTGCTGCGCATTTCGACCCCATACAGCAGGTCCTGTGGGCACGCCCAGGCTTTCTGGTGCGCCGGCTGAACCAGATCCACTACGCGCTGTTCGCCGAGGAATGCAAGACCTACAACATGACACCGGTGCAGTTCGGCGTGTTGACGGCGCTGTCGCTGAACCCCTGGCTGGACCAGACCGCCATCGGCAGTGAACTGGGTCTGGACCGCACCACCACGGCCGACGTGCTCAAGCGCCTGGAGGAGAAGAAGCTCATCGAGCGGCGCATGAACCCGGCCGACCGGCGGTCGCGGCAGTCCATGATCACCGAAGAGGGCTACCACGCCATGAAGTCGCTGCACGAAAGCATGATGGAGGCCCAGCGACGGATGATGGCACCGCTGTCGCCGCGCAACCAGGAGATCTTCATCAAGCTGCTGACGACGCTCGTGGACGGCAACAACGAGTACTCGCGCGCGCCCACGCGGTCCTCGTTGTAGGGCACCGCGCCGGCCCGGCGCGGCAGCCTGCATCTCAGGGATCCACGGCGCTGGCGCACCACCCGCCGGACACCGGCACGCGAGACGCGCTCCGAAGGCCGCGCAGCAGGCCATGCCAGCCGACGCTTTGGGCCGGGCTTGGCCCGACTGCTCGCGGGCCTCGCAGGCCGCGACTGCGTCAGAGGCGCGGCCCCCTCGAGGGGGGATGGGATCTCTACACGCGCTGAGGAACCCAAACGGGCGGCTTCATCTCACGCGGCCGTGGCCGCCAAAGCACTGTCGCGGTCCATCAGGATCGCGTACTTCTGCCCCATGTCGAACAGGTTGGCGTCGTGCGGCGCCAGCGCGCGGTCGCCCACGCAGTCCGTCACCACGAGCGGCCTAAAGCCCCAGGACATCGCGTCGACCACGCTCGCGCGCACGCAGCCGCTGGTCACTGCGCCCGCCACGAGCAACGTCTGCACGCCGCGCTGCGCAAGCCATGGCGTGAGGCCCGTGGCGAAGAAGGCCGAAGGCACGGTCTTGCGCACGACCAGCTCGCCGGCGACCGGCGCCAGCACCTCCACGATCTGGCTGGCGGACAGGCCCTCCTTGAGGCCCAGCATGGTTGGCACCTTGAGCGAGAAGACGTTGTGGTCGGCATCGTCGTCCTGGTAGACGATGCGGCTGTGCGCCACAGGCCAGCCACGCGCGCGCGCGGCGGCCAGCAGCGCCCGCGTGCGTTCGATCGCTGCGGGAATGTTGCCGCCGCCGAACTGCGCCGGATCGGCAAAGCCGTTCACGAAATCGACGATCAGCAACCCGTAGGGCGCCTTGGGCGGCATGGCCGCGCCGAAGCCCTGGCGCGCGTAGACCGCGTTCTCCGTACTCACATCCGCTGGTGTACCTTCGCGCTGCGCGCTACGGTGCTGAGCAC
>DATKFT010001183.1:0-8382 GCA_035544335.1 Pseudorhodoferax sp. | reverse complement strand
ACAGCAGCGACAGGACCACCCAGAACGCGGTCCAGCCAGCAGGGAAGAAGCGGCGGCCAGCCATAGGAGGGCGCAGTATAGCGACGCGCTCCGGGCGCCGACGGCCCCGCCTCGCCCGGCGCCCCACGCCAGGAAGGCTGTCCGGGGGGCCATCCCGGGGCGCCCGCATCCATGCCCCTGATGCCGGAACGCCACACCGGCCCGCCCCGGGACATCGGCCTGTGCGGCCTCTCGGGGGCGCTCGGGGGCCGGCCCTCTAGAATCCCCTCTTTGTCCTGACTCCTGCGTCCTTCTGTACGCCCCAGAAAAGATGACCCCCGCCGAAATCGAAAGCGCCCGTTTCAACATGATCGAGCAGCAGATCCGCCCCTGGGATGTGCTGGATCCCACCGTGCTGGAACTGCTGGGCCAGGTGCGGCGCGAGCAGTTCGCACCGGCGGCGCTGCGCGGCCTGGCGTTCATGGACACCGAGCTGCCGCTGCGCGCTCCGCACGAGGCCGCACTGCGCCAGGGCCAGTGCATGCTGGCGCCGCGCGTGGAGGCCCGCAGCGTGCAGGACCTCAAGCTCACCAAGTCCGACCGCGTGCTCGAGATCGGCACCGGCTCGGGCTATTCGGCCGCGCTGATGGCCAGCCTGGCGGCCCAGGTCCTGACGCTGGAGATCGATGCCGAGCTGGCCGCCACCGCGCGCGCCAACCTGCGCGAGGCCGGCATCGCCAACGCCGAGGTGCGCCATGCCGATGGCGCCCAGGGCGCGGCCAAGGACGGCCCCTTCGATGCCATCTTGCTGAGCGGCTCCGTGGCCGCCGTGCCGCCCGCGCTGCTGCAGCAGCTCAAGCCCGGCGGCCGCCTGTTCGCCATCGTCGGCGACGAGCCCATGATGCGCGCGCAGGTCGTCACGCGGGCCGGCGACAGCCGCTTCGAGACCGCCTCGCCCTGGGACGCGATCGTGCCGCGGCTTCAGAACTTCCCCGAACCGTCGCCTTTCCAGTTCTGAACCCATGATCGACCAGGTCCTTCCCACCAGCCTTGCCGACTGGCAGCAGCACAAGGCCGATGCCGGCCCCCTCACGGTGCTGGACGTGCGCGAGCCGGCCGAGCTGGCGGTGGCCAGCGTGCAGGCCGATGGCTTCACGCTGCTGGCCATCCCCATGGGCGAGATCCCGGCCCGGCTCGGCGAGCTCGATCCCGCGCAACCGATCGCCTGCCTGTGCCACCATGGCGGACGCAGCATGCGGGTCGCGCAATTCCTGGCCCAGCAAGGGTTCGAACATGTCGCCAACATCAGCGGCGGCATCGATGCCTGGTCGCAGCAGCGCGACCCCTCCATTCCCCGTTACTGAGCGAGGCCAGGCCATGGCGCAGACAAGAAGACCGAAGAGCGCACTGCAACGCAGCATTCCCGGCCTTGGGCTGCTGCTGGCCTTCGGCGCAGCGCCGGCCGCCTGCGCGCAGACGCTGGTGCAGCTGTTCGAGGCCGCGCGCGCCAGCGACGCCACCTACCAGGGCGCGCGTGCCCAGTTCGACGCCAACCTGGCCAAGGCCGACCAGTCGCGCGCACTGATCCTGCCCAGCGCCAGCCTGTCGACCGGCATCACGCGCAACAACTACGACAGCAGCACGCCGCCCGTGGACGGCACCTACACCGCAGTGACCGCCTCGATCGGCGCCACCCAGCCGCTGTACCGGCCCGCCAACTGGGCCGGCTACGAGCAAGGCCTCAAGCTGGCCGATGTCGCGCGCGCGCAGCTGCAGGTGGCCGAGCAGGACCTCGTCATCCGCGTCAGCCAGGCCTACTTCGAGGCCCTGGCCGCGCAGGACACGCTGGAATTCGTGCGCGCCCAAAAGGCCGCCGTGGCCGAGCAGCTCGCCTCGGCGCGCCGCAACTTCGAGGTCGGCACCGCCACCATCACGGACACGCGCGAAGCCCAGGCCCGGCACGACCTCGTGCAGGCCCAGGAGATCGCCGCCGAGAACGACCTGCGCGTCAAGAAGCTCGCACTGGACACCGTGGTCAGCCGCCGCGACACGGTGCCCGCGCCGCTGGCCCAGCCCGTGGCGCTGCCGGCCGTGCTCGGCGATGTCGAAAGCTGGGTCAGCCAGGCCGAGGGCCAGCATCCCGTCGTGCAGCAGGCGCTGATCGCGCTGGACGTGGCGCGGCTGGAAACCGAGAAGGCACGCGCCGGCCACAAGCCCACCGTGGACCTGCAGGCCAGCTATGGCGTCAACCGCAACCCGCAGGGCAGTCCGGTCAACAACCTCGCGTTCGGCACGCGCTCGAACCTGGCCACGGTGGGCGTGCAGCTCACGCTGCCGCTGTTCGCGGGCTACGCCATCCAGAACCGCGTGCGCGAGACCCTGTCGCTCGAGGAAAAGGCCGCAGCCGACCTCGAAGCCGTGCGCCGCACCGTGGTGCAGAACACGCGCACGGCCTACTTCGGCGTGATGTCGGGCAAGGGCCAGGTCGCGGCGCTGCAGGCGGCCGAGAGCTCGAGCCAGAGCGCGCTGGACGCCAACAAGCTGGGCTACCAGGTCGGCGTGCGCATCAACATCGACGTGCTGAACGCGCAAAGCCAGCTCTACCAGACCAAGCGCGACCTGGCCCAGGCGCGCTACAACGTGCTGCTGGGCGACCTGCGCCTGCGCCAGGCCGCGGGCAACCTGCGCACCGAAGACCTGCAGGGCATCGAGGCGCTGCTCGCGCGCTGAAGCCGCGTGGGGCCGGCTGCGCCGGCCGCCGTCCGGCCTATCCGGCCACCCCGTCCGAACCCAGCCGCTCTGCGGCCCGCTGCACGGCCGCCGCGCGCGCGGCGCCCATGGCCTGCATGCGCGCGTGGACCTGCGCAAGCACGGCCGGCGGCGCGGCCTCGGGGCGGCCCGCATCGAACGGCGGCGCGGGCGCGTACTCGAGTGCCAGCTGCACCGATTGCGCGAACGTGGCGTCCACCAGCTCGGCCGCGATGGCCAACGCCAGGTCGATGCCCGCGGTCACGCCGCCACCGCTCCAGAACCGGCCGTCGCGCACGATGCGGCCGACATCCGGTGTGACCTCTGGAAAGCGGGCCAGCAGCGTGCGCCAGGCCCAGTGGCAGGCCGAGCGCCGGCCCTGCAGCAGGCCGGCCGCCCCCAGCAGCAGGGAACCCGTGCAGACCGAGGCCACGTGGCCGGCATCGGCCGCCAGGCGCCGCAGCTGCGCCAGGAAGGCCGCGTCCTCCAGGGCCGTGACACAGCCGTAGCCGCCGGGCACGAGCAGCAGGTCGCAGCCGGGCAGCGTGGACAGCGGCACCGTGTCGAAGGCCAGGCCGCCATCGGCCTCGATGCGCCCGCCCGTGGCCGATGCAAGCACGCAGCGCGCCTGCGGCAGGCGCCACAGCACCTCGTGCGGGCCCGTGAAGTCGAGCTGGGTGATGCGCGGGTACAGCGCGAAGACGATCGTGAACGGTGTGGTCATGGTGCGGACAGCCGGTGGAGAACGGCCTGCAGCATCGCGCGCAACAGCCATGGCAGCAATGACGCGGTTCCCCCTTTTTCTGCCATGCAGGGACCAGCCGGCCGATGGCATCATCGCGCCATGACGCACCGCCTCGCCTGCATCGTGTTTCCGGGCTTCCAGCTGCTGGACATGGCCGGCCCGCTGGCCGCCTTCGAGACCGCCGCCGCGATGGCACCGGGCTGCTACCGCTGGACCCTGGGCGCACCGCAGGCCGGCCAGGTCCCGGCCTCGGCCGGCGTGGCCTGGTCGGCGCGCGGCCTGCCGCGGCGCGGCAGCTTCGACACGCTGCTGCTGGCCGGCGGCGACGGCATCGATGCCGTGGCGGCCGACCCGGCGCTGTGCCGCTGGCTGCGGCGCGCGGCGGCGGCGCCCGTGCGCGTGGCCAGCATCTGCAGCGCCAGCCTGTGGCTGGCGGCGGCCGGCCTGCTGGACGGCCGGGCCGCCACCACGCACTGGTGCCGCACGCAGCAGTTCCGCACCCGGCATCCGGCCGTGCGGTTGCAGGCCGAACGCATCTTCGTGCGCGACGGCCGCCTGTGGAGCTCGGCGGGCATCACGGCCGGCATCGACCTGGCGCTGGCGCTGATCGCCGACGACCTGGGCGAGGCCCTGGCCCGGCGCGTGGCCCGGCAACTGGTCGTGCCCTACCGCCGTCCGGGCGGGCAGTCGCAGTTCTCCGAGATGCTGGAGCTGGTGCAGCCGCAGGGCCGCTTCGCCGGCCTGCTGGAACAGGTGCGCAGCCAACCGCAGGCGCCCTGCCGCGTGGCCGACCTGGCCGAACGCGCCTGCATGAGCCCGCGCCACTTCGCGCGCGCCTTCCTGGCCGAGACCGGCAGCACGCCGGCCCATGCCGTGGAACGCATCCGCGCCGAAGCCGCGCGCGCCGCGCTGCAGAGCGGCGGCCTGGGCGTGCAGCAGGTGGCGCGCCAGTGCGGCTATGGCAGCGCCGAGCAGATGCGCCGCAGCTTCGTGCGCCTGTTCGGGCAATCGCCGTCGGCGTTGCGGCGCGCCTGAGCCGGCCTGGTCGCCCGCCCGGTCACCCGCCGGGCTGGCCTGCTCAGCGGCCGGCCTCCCCCACCACGCCCACGATGGCATCGGCCGTGCGCGCGGCCGCGCCGCGGTGCGCGGCCGCGAAGTCCAGCGCCGCCTGGCTGGCCTGCGCGAGCGCGCCGGCATCGCCGGCCAGGCCCCGGGCCATGCGCACGGCGTCCGCCAGATCCTCGGCACGCCGCGCGGCACCGGCCGCCACCGCCAGTTGCGCGGCCTCGGCGAAGTTGAAGGTGTGCGGGCCCAGCACGACCGGACGGCCGCAGGCCGCGGCCTCGATGAGGTTCTGCCCTCCGAGCGGCGCGAAGCTGCCGCCCAGCAGCACCACGTCGGCCAGGCCGTAGTACAGCGCCATCTCGCCCAGCGAATCGCCGAGCCAGACCTCGGCCTCCGGGTCCGCATCCGCGGCCGGCCCCTGCTCCGTCCAGCCGCTGCGCCGCGCGGGCGCCAGGCCGCGCGACGCAGCGAGCGCGGCCACCTCGTCGAAGCGCTGCGGATGGCGCGGCACGATCAGCCAGTGCAGCGCCCGGCACAGGCCGGGGTCGGCCGCCAGCAGGTCCATCAGCATGGCCTCCTCGCCTTCGCGCGAGCTCGCGAACATGACGACAGGCCGGTCCACGCCCGTGTGCCAGGCACGCCCGCGCGCCAGCAGGACTGCGTCGGGCGCCGCATCGAACTTGAGGTTGCCGAACACGCCGGCCACGTGTGCGCCGGCCTCGCGCAGCCGCGCCGCATCGTCCTCGGTCTGCGCCCAGGCTGCCGTCAGTGCCGCATAGGCCGGCGGCAGCAGCGGCACGCGCTGCGCGCCGCGCAGCGACTTGGGCGACAGCCGCGCGTTGGCCAGCACCAGCGGCACGCCCGCGCGCCGGCTGCTCGCGATGAGCCAGGGCCAGATCTCGGTCTCCATGAGCACGCCGATCCGCGGGCGGAACTGCGCCATGAAGCGGCCCGTGGCGCCCGGTGTGTCCCAGGGCTGCCAGACCTGTAGGTCGCCCGCGCGCAGCAGCCGCGCGCCCTCGGCGCGGCCTGTGGCCGTGCCGTGCGTGAGCAGCAGCCGCATGCCGGGCAGGCGCTCGCGCAGCGCGGCGACGAGCACGGCGGCGGCCCGCGTCTCGCCCAGCGAGACTGCATGCACCCAGACCCAGCCGCTGGACGCGGGCTGCGTGTAGTGGCCGAAGCGCTCGGGCACATGCGCGCCATAGCCGGGCTCGGCCTGCGCGCGGCGCGCGAGCTTGCGGCGCAGCAGCGGCTGCGCGAGCCACATGAGCCAGCCGTACCCACGGAGCAAAGGCCGCATCATGCGCAGGACCCGGCGTCGGCGGCCTGCACGGCCAGCCAGGCGGCCCAGACCGCGTCCACCGAGGGCGTGGGCTGCGCGAACACGCTGCACTGCAGGGCCGGACCGCTGGCCGGTGGCAGCGGGCCCGTGCGCCAGGCGGTGTCGAAGTTGTAGATCTGCACGTGCGGCAGGTCCAGCGCCACGGCGATGTGCGAGAGCCCGCTGTCCACGCCGACCACGCCCGCGCAGTGGGCCAGTTCGCGCGCCAGCGCGTCCAGCGCCATGCGCGGATAGACCGTGGCCGCCACGCCTTCGGCCGCCAGCGCGGCCGCCATGCGCTCGCTGCGCGCCAGCTCCTCGGCGCTGCCGTGCGGAAAGGCCACGCCCAGGCCCTGGCCGTGCAGCCGGCGCGCGAGTTCCAGCCAATGGTCCACGGGCCATTCCTTGTCGGCCCGCGAGGTGCCATGCACGAGCGCGACCACGGGCCTTTGCGTGGCGCGGTCGCGCCGGCCCAGGCCGAAGCGCAGCTGCGCCGGCAAGGGGTAGCCCAGCGCCTCGCTGCAGACCACGCGCGAGCGCTGCACCACATGCAGCTCGGTGTCCAGCGCAATCGCCGTGTCGGCCACCCAGCGCGTGGGCGCCTCGTAGCCCGCGCCGCGCGTGGCGTTGGCCATGGCGTAGCGGTGGCCGCGCGCCTGCCAGGCCACGAAGGCGCTCTTGCTCAGGCCGTGGATGTCGATGACGGCGTCGTAGCGCGTGGCGCGCAGCTCGCGCCGGAAGGCCGAGAGCTCGCGCAGCACCGTGCCCGGCGCGCGCGCGAACTGCCGCCCCCAGCGCCGCAGTGCGACCGGGATCACGCGCCGGATGCCGGCCACATCGGACAGCAGCGGCGCGAAGCCCTGCTCCACGACCCAGTCCACCTGCACGCCGGGCAGCGCCTGGTGCATGTCGTGCAGCACGGGCAAGGCATGGACGATGTCGCCCAGCGACGACAGCTTGATGATCAGGACCTGCATGCGCGGCGCCGTGTGTGCGGCGCCGCGCTCAATGCGCGGCCGCCTGGATCTGCGCGTCGGGTTTGACCGAACGCAGCAGCGCCATCATCTGCGCCGTGATGCGCGCCAGGGCCTCTTCGGTGTGGCCCTCGAAGCGCAGCACGAGCACAGGCGTGGTGTTGGAGGCGCGGATCAGCCCGAAACCGTCGGGCCAGTCCACGCGCAGGCCGTCGATGGTGTTGACGGCCGCGGGCGCATCGAACTTCGCGGCCGCCACGAGCTGGGCCACGAGCGCATGCGGCTCGCCCTCGGCGCAGCCCACGTTGAGTTCGGGCGTGGAAAAGCTCGTGGGCAGCGCGTCGAGCACGGCGCTCGCGTCGGGCGAGCGGGAGAGGATTTCCAGCAGCCGCGCGCCGGCGTAGGTGCCGTCGTCGAAGCCGAACCAGCGCTCCTTGAAGAAGATGTGGCCGCTCATCTCGCCGCCCAGCGGCGCCTGGCCGCCCTCGGCCTCGATGGCCTTCATCTTGGCCTTGATCAGCGAATGCCCGGTCTTGAACATCAGCGCCTTGCCGCCCGCGGCCTCGATGGCCGGCGCCAACCGCTGCGAGCACTTGACGTCGAACAAGATGGTGCCGCCCGGCACGCGCGACAGCACGTCCTGCGCGAACAAGGCCATCTGGCGGTCCGGGAAGATGTTGTTGCCATCGCGCGTGACGATGCCCAGGCGGTCGCCATCGCCGTCGAAGGCCAGGCCCAGCTCGGCGCCCGTGGTCTTCAGCGCTGCGATCAGGTCGCGCAGGTTCTCGGGCTTGCTCGGGTCCGGGTGGTGGTTGGGGAAGTTGCCATCGACCTCGCTGAACAGCTCGACGACCTCGCAGCCCAGCGCACGGAAGATGCCGGGCGCCGAGGCGCCCGCGATGCCGTTGCCCGAGTCGATCACGATCTTGAGCGGGCGCGCGAGCTTCACGTCGGCGACGATGCGCTCGCGGTAGGCCGGCAGCACGTCGGCCTGGCGCACGCTGCCGCCGGCCACGTCGATCCAGTCCTCGGCCTGCACCATGCTGCGCAGCGCCTGGATCTCCTCGCCGTAGATGGCACGCCCCCCCATGATCATCTTGAAGCCGTTGTAGTCCCTGGGGTTGTGGCTGCCCGTGATCTGGATGCCGCTCCTGCACAGCGTGTGGGCGGCAAAGTACAGCAGCGGCGTGGTCACCACGCCCACGTCGATGACCTGCACGCCGCTGGCCACCAGCCCGCGGATCAGCGCGGCCGACAGGGCCGGGCCCGACAGGCGCCCGTCGCGGCCCACGGCCACCGTGGTCTCGCCCTCGCGGCGCGCGATGCTGCCGAATGCGCGCCCCAGGCCCTCGGCCACGGCTTCGTTGAGCGTGGACGGCACGATGCCGCGGATGTCATAGGCCTTGAAGATGGATGCTGAGACTTGCATGGAGATCCTGGGCGGGGCGGAAGGTGCGCGCGATTATGGGGGAAACCCCTGCCCGCCTTTCGCCCCGAAGCCACGCGAACGCCAGGGGTGCGCCGGGAAGGCGCCCGGCCGTTCTCAGCGC
>DATKFT010001182.1:0-2210 GCA_035544335.1 Pseudorhodoferax sp. | reverse complement strand
AGGAAGCCGCGCTGGCCGTCGACAAGCGCACGCTGAACTTCTGACGGATGACAGGCCCGGTTCGGGCGGCCTATGACGCGGAGCTGGCCGCCCGCGGATTCCAGAGCGACCCCGCGCAGCTGCGCGCGGTGGACGCGCTGGAGCGGTGCGCGGCCGAATGGGCCGAGTACAAGGGCAAGCGCTCCAACGCGCTCAAGAAGCTGATCAACCGCTCGCCCATCCCCAAGGGCGTCTACATGTACGGCGGGGTGGGGCGCGGCAAGAGCTTCCTGATGGACTGCTTCTTCAACGCGGTCCCGATCCGGCGCAAGACCCGGCTGCACTTCCACGAGTTCATGCGCGAGGTGCACCGCGAGCTCGTGGACCTGCAGGGCACGGTGAATCCGCTGGACGAACTGGGCCGGCGCATGTCCAAGCGCTACAAGCTGATCTGCTTCGACGAGTTCCACGTCGCCGACATCACGGACGCGATGATCCTGCACCGGCTGCTGCAGTCGCTGTTCGACAACGACGTGGGCTTCGTGACCACGTCCAACTTCGAGCCCGACGGCCTGTACCCGGGCGGGCTGCACCGCGACCGCATCCTGCCGGCCATCGCGCTGCTCAACGCGCGCATGGAGGTGGTCAACGTGGACAACGGCACCGACTACCGGCGCCGCACCATGGAGCAGGTCAAGCTCTACCACACGCCGCTGGGGCCCGAGGCCGATGCGCTGATGACCGATGCCTTCAACCGCCTGGCCGAGACGGCGGACGAAGACCCGGTGCTGCACATCGAGGCGCGCGAGATCCGCGCGCGGCGGCGGGCTGGCGGCGTGGTCTGGTTCGACTTTCGCACGCTGTGCGGCGGGCCGCGCTCGCAGAACGACTACCTGGAGCTGGCCAGCCAGTTCCACACCGTGCTGCTGTCGGACGTGCCGGCCATGCCGGTGCGCATGGCGTCGGAGGCGCGCCGCTTCACCTGGCTCGTCGACGTGCTGTACGACCGGCGCGTCAAGTTGATCCTGTCGGCCGCAACAGCGCCCGAGCTCTTGTATACCGAAGGCCCTCTGGCGCACGAGTTTCCTCGGACCGTGTCACGCTTGATGGAAATGCAATCGGCTGAATTTCTGGCGCTGGAGCGGCGCACCGTGGACACGGGACTCACATGAGGGGGCTGCGGCTCACCGTGGTGCTGGCCGGGCTGCTCGCGTGCGCCGCCGGCGCCCAGGTCGCGCCGCCGCCGAACACCCTGGCGCGGACTCAGGGACAGGATCCGCAGGTGGCGGCCGAGCGCGCGCGCATCGCCGCCGAGCGTGCGCGCATCAACGCGCTCTTTGCCAAGGAAGAAAAGGCCTGCCATCAGCGCTTCGCGGTCAACGACTGCCTGAACCGCAACCTGGCCTGGCAGCGTGCGGAGCTGGCCGATCTGCGGCGCCAGGAAGTCCTGCTCAACGACGACGAGCGCCGGCGCCGCGCCGCGGAGCGCATCGACACCCTGGACGAGAAGGGCCGCATGCACGAGCGCGACCAGGCCGAACGCCCCGAAGCCGCACCGCGCCAGCCCAACGCCGCGCCGCGGCCCGGTGGCGGCAAGCTGCCACGCAGCGGGGAAGGGGCGCCCCAGGCCGATGATGCGCAAGCGGTGCGCGAGTACCAGGAGCGCATGAACCGCAAGCAGGAACGCCACGCCGAGGACCAGAACCGCCGCGCGGAACAGGCCAGCCAGGCGGCCGAGGACGCGGCGCGGCATGCCGAACGCGTGCGCGAGGCGCAGACCCGCAAGGCGCGCATCCTGGAACGCAATGCGGCCGAACCCAGCAAGGCCGCGCCGCTGCCGGACCAGGCGCCCTGAGCGCGCAACGGCGGCCGCGCCGGCCTGCTCTCAGGCCAGGTCTTCGATCACGAGGCGACGGTACTTCTCGGCAAACGAAAACGGCGCCTGCCGCACGAGGCGCATGACGGTCTCGGTCTCCTTGGCGTCGGGTGCATGCGCCATGACCGCCCAATGGCCCTGGCCGGCGAGCGCCGCGTATTGCCGCACGGTGGCCGCCTCGGTGCCCGCGGAGGGCAGGGGGATGTCCGCGCTGCCCACGGTGCGCACGACCTGCTCGAGGATCTGCTGCGGCGACAGCAGCATCACGGGCTTGTGCGAGGGGTTGTCTTTGGCGAGCGCCGCGCCGACCTCGCGTGCGTGGGCCTCGGTCGGAAACATCACGAACACATAGCCG
>DATKFT010001181.1:0-5692 GCA_035544335.1 Pseudorhodoferax sp. | reverse complement strand
AAGCGCACGCGGTCTTCCTTGTCGCGCATGGCCAGCAGCAGCGTGCCGAGCTTGCTGGTCTGGATCCAGCGGCACAAGAGGATGCTGGCGATCAGGAAGGCCACGCAGACGAAGTACAGGACGGTCTTGGCGCTGTCGGTGCGGATGTCCCAGCCCATCAGCGTCTTGAGGTCGGTCATGCCGTTCACGCCGCCCGTGTAGCCCTGCTGGCCGATGATGAGCACCGTGAGGATCAGCGCCACGGCCTGCGTGATGATGGCGAAGTACACGCCGCCCACGCGGCGCTTGAACATCGCGAAGCTGATGAGCCAGGCCAGCGCCATGGGCACGGCGACCACCAGGACCAGCGTGAGCGGCAGGCTCTTGAATGGCAGCCACATCAGCGGCAGCTCGGTCAGCTGGTTCCAGTCCATGAAGTCGGGGATGCCGGGCGTGGACTGGATCTTGGTGGTCACCGGGTCGGAGGCCTCGAGCTTCAAGAACATGGCCATGGCGTAGCCGCCCAGGCCGAAGAACACGCCCTGCCCCAGGCTCAGCACGCCGCCATAGCCCCAGACCATGACCAGGCCCACGGCCACGAAGGCGTAGCAGAGGTACTTGCCGACCAGGTTCAGACGGAAGATGTCGAGCGTGAGCGGCAGCACGACGACCAGCAGGATGGTCAGCAGCAGCACGCTGGCCAGCTGGTAGCGGCGGATCAATGCTTTGAGAGAGTCCATCTGTGGCTCCAGTTCAGATCAAGGGAAACGGCATGGACCACACAGCCGAGCCATGCGGGGAACACCGCGGAGCCGGCTCTGCCGGGCCGCTGGTGTTGCTCCCCTGGGGGAGGATTCGGCGACACGCAGTGCGCAAGAAACGAGGGGGTGCATGCTCATCGGCGGACTTTGGAAGCGAACAGGCCCTGCGGGCGCACCATCAGGATCAGCACGATCAAGGAGAGCGTGAGCACCTTGGCCATGGAGCCGCTCATGAAGAACTCGGTGATGGACTGGGTCTGCGCGATGCCGAAGGCCGAGACCACGGTGCCCAGCAGGCTGGCGGCGCCGCCGAAGGTGACGACCAGGAAGGCGTCGACGATGTAGAGCGAACCCGAGGTCGGCCCGGTGGAGCCGATCGTCGTGAAGGCCGCGCCGGCCACGCCGGCGATGCCGCAGCCGATCGCGAAGGTCAGGCGGTCGGTCCTCTTGGTGTCGATGCCGGTGGCGTTGGCCATGGTGCGGTTGCTGACCGTGGCGCGCACGCGCAGGCCCCAGCGGCTCTTGTTCAGCGCGATCAGCACGCCGGCCGTCACGACCAGCGTGAGCGCCAGCACGAACATGCCGTTGATCGGGATGTCCAGGCCCTCGGCCGGCGCCCAGGAGCCCATGAGCCAGTCCGGCAGCGTGGGGCTGACTTCCTTGGGGCCGATGAAGCTGCGAAAGCACTGCTGCAGCGCCAGGCTCACGCCCCAGGTGGCCAAGAGCGTGTCCAGCGGCCGGCTGTACAGGTGGCGGATCAAGGCCCATTCCATGATCCAGCCGAAGAAGAAGGCCACGAGGAAGGCCAGCACGATCGCGAACGGGAAGTACACCGCCATCGCGCCGGGCGCGTGGCTCTCGGTGAAGGTCGCGGCCATGTAGACGGTGTAGGCGCCGATGGCCATGAACTCGCCATGCGCCATGTTGATGACGCCCATCTGGCCGAAGATGATGGCCAGGCCCAGCCCCATCAGCAGCAGCACCGCGAACAGGGACAGGCCCGCGAAGCCCTGCATGAGGCCGATGTTGAGCATGTCGGAGAAAGTCATGTTGGCCTCTTTGAAGCGGCGCTGCGGAAAGATCGACAACGGGGGCTTCGCACCGGCAGGCGCAGCGAAGCCCGTTCGCGTGCACCCGCGGAACCGGCTCTGCCAGGCCGCTGGGTGCGCCCCTTGAGGAGGTATCGGCCGGCCACACGAAGTGCGGCCGCCCAAACGGGGATGGGTTATTGGTAACCCTTGGGGAACGGGTCCGGCGCGATGAGGTCCTTGGACTCGGCAACGACCTTGAACGTGCCGTCCTTCTGTCCCTGGCCGATGCGGGCCTTGCTCCACAGGTGGTGGTTGGCATCGACCTTGACGTAGCCCTCGGGCGCGGTCTTGAGTTCGATGCCGGGCGAGGCCGCCACGACCTTGTCCACGTCGAAGCTGCCGGCCTTCTCGACCGCGGCCTTCCAGAGCCAGGGGCCCAGGTAGCCGGCCTGCGTCACGTCGCCGATCACGGCGTCCTTGCCGTACTTGGCCTTGAAGGCCTCGACGAACTTCTTGTTGTTCTCGTTGTCCAGCGACTGGAAGTACTTCATCGACGAGTAGAAGCCCGCGAAGTTGTCGCCGCCCACGCCCGTCATCTCGTCCTCGGTCACCGACAGCGTGAGCAGGAACTGCTTGTCGCCCGTGATGCCCGCGGCCTTGAGCTGCTTGTAGAAGGCCACGTTGGAGCCCCCCACCACGGCCGCGAAGATGCAGTCGGGCTTGGCCACCTTGATCTTGTTGATCAGCGAGTTGAAGTTGGTGTGGCCCAGCGGGTAGTACTCCTCGCCCTTGACCGAGCCGAGCTTGCCCACGGTCTCGATGTGCTTGCGCGCGATCTTCATCGAGGGGCGCGGCCAGATGTAGTCCGAGCCGACCAGGAAGAAGGTCTTGGCCTTCTTCTCCTTGGCGCCCCAGTCCAGGCCCCAGATGATCTGCTGCGTGGCCTCCTGGCCCGTGTAGATCACGTTCTTGCTCTGCTCCAGGCCTTCGTAGAAGGTCGGGTAGTACAAGAGGCCGTTCTCCTTCTCGAACACGGGCAGCACGGCCTTGCGCGAGGCGCTGGTCCAGCAGCCGAACACGGTGGCGGTCTTGTCGTTGACGAGCAGCTTGCGCGCCTTCTCGGCGAAGGTCGGCCAGTCGGAGGCGCCGTCTTCCTTGATGACCTTGATCTTGCGGCCCAGGATGCCGCCCATGGCGTTGATCTGGTCGATGGCCAGCTGCTCGGCCTGGATCGAGCCGGTCTCGGAAATGGCCATGGTGCCGGTGGCCGAATGCAGCTGGCCCACGGTGACCTCGGTGTCGGTGATGGCCAGGCCCGTGGTGTTGACCTTGGCGGTGGGGAACTGCTGGGCCAGCGCGGCGGCCGACAGGCCCGCGAGGGGCGACATGGCGGCCAGCTGCAACATGCGGCGGCGCAGGACGGATTCGGGACGGCTGTCGGAACTGGTTCGTGCGGACATGGACACTCCTGTTGTTGGGACCGTTCGCGGCACCGAGGTGGTGTGCTGCGGTGCAACAGAAGTTATCCGCGACCCTGCGCAGGCTGAATACGTCATTCAACGTAGTGCGTGGCGTGCCGCACACGAGAACACTGGTGGCCCGTTTCGAACCGACCAGGAGTCAGGCCATGCGCCACGGCGATATCTCGAGCAGCAAGGACAGCGTCGGCGTGGCCGTCGTCAACTACAAGATGCCGCGCCTGCACACCAAGGCCGAGGTGCTGGCCAATGCGCGCCAGATCGCCGACATGGTGGTCGGCATGAAGCAGGGGCTGCCGGGCATGGACCTCGTGGTGTTCCCGGAGTACTCCACGCACGGCATCATGTACGACGCCAAGGAGATGTACGAGACCGCCGCCACCGTGCCCGGCGAGGAGACGGCGATCTTTGCCGAGGCCTGCCGCAGGGCCAAGGTCTGGGGCGTGTTCTCACTGACCGGCGAGCGCCACGAGGAGCACCCGCACAAGGCGCCCTACAACACGCTGATCCTCATGAACGATGCGGGCGAGATCGTGCAGAAGTACCGCAAGATCATGCCCTGGGTGCCCGTGGAGGGCTGGTACCCGGGCGACTGCACCTACGTGAGCGAGGGCCCCAAGGGCCTGAAGATCAGCCTCATCATCTGCGACGACGGCAACTACCCCGAGATCTGGCGCGACTGCGCGATGAAGGGCGCCGAGCTCATCGTGCGCTGCCAGGGCTACATGTACCCGGCCAAGGAGCAGCAGGTGCTGGTGGCCAAGGCCATGGCCTTCATGAACAACTGCTACGTGGCCGTGGCCAACGCCACGGGCTTCGACGGCGTGTATTCGTACTTCGGCCACTCGGCGCTGATCGGCTTCGACGGCCGCACCTTGGGCGAGTGCGGCGAGGAGGAGATGGGCATCAACTACGCCGAGCTGTCCATGCACCTGATCCGCGACGCGCGCCGGAACGGCCAGTCGCAGAACCACCTCTACAAGCTGCTGCACCGCGGCTACACGGGCAAGATCAACTCGGGCGAGGACATGCATGGCGTGGCGGCCTGCCCCTATGGCTTCTATGCCGACTGGATCCGGGACCCCGAGGGCACGCGCAAGAAGGTGGAGGCGATCACGCGCGGCACGCCAGGCACGCCGGAGTGCCCGATCGACGGGATTCCACACAGCCTGCCGGAACACCGATGAGCGCGCTCGCGCAGATGGCCAACGATCCGCTCGCGGACTGGCGGGTCGCGCAGGAGCCCTACTACCGGCCCGTCGGCGACGAGGTCGCGCAGTTCCAGCACGCCTGCGCGCTGCGCCTGCCTTTGCTGCTCAAGGGCCCGCCCGGCTGCGGCAAGACGCGCTTCGTCGAGCACATGGCCTGGACGCTGGGCCTGCCGCTGGTCACCGTGGCCTGCCACGAGGACATGGCGGCGGGCGACCTGCTGGGCCGCTGGCTCATCGATGCCGAGGGCACGCGCTGGCAGGACGGCCCGCTCACGCTGGCCGCGCGCCATGGCGCGCTGTGCTACCTGGACGAGCTGATCGAGGCGCGGCCCGAGGCGCTCACGGTGCTGCACTCCTTGTCCGACACGCGGCGCGTGCTGCCGCTGGAGCGCAACGGCGAACTGCTGCAGGCGCACCCGCGCTTTCAGCTCGTAGTCTCGTACAACCCGCAGCCTGGCCGCGACCTGCGCCCGGCCACGCGCCAGCGCTTCGTGGCCATGGCCTTCGCGCCGCCACCGGCCGCGGCCGAAGTCGCCATCGTGGTGCACGAGACCGGCCTCGCGCCCGAGCGGGCCATGCGCCTGGTGGGCCTGGCCGAGCGCACGCGCACGCTGGACGCGGACGCGGCCCAGGCCCTGTCCACGCGCATGCTGGTGCGCACCGCGCAGCTCATGGTGCAGGGGCTGGAGCCACGGCTGGCCTGCGAGCTGGCCCTGGTGCAGGCCTGGTCCGATCTGCCCGAGCGCGTGCAGGCGCTGCGCGCACTGGTGGACGCGCTGTACCCGTGAACGCGGCGGCGGCCCTGCTGCTGCAGGCCCTGGCGCGGCGCCCGGTCCCGGTGGCCGAACAGCCTGGCCTGCCGGCGCCCGTGCTGGCGCCCGCACAGCTGCTGCTGCCGCCCGCAACCGCGCCGGCGCTGGCCCAGGCCGCCGTGGCCCATGCGGCCGCCCACCTGCTGCATTCGCGCGCCGGCCAGCACGCACGCGGGCGCAAGCACCTGGTGCTGGCCCTGCTGTCGGCCGTGGAGGATGCGCGCGTGGAGCGCCTGCTCGCGGCCGAACTGCCCGGCGTGCGCCGCTGGTTCGCGGCCTGGCTGCCGCGCGCCGCGCCGCCGGGCCTGGGCTTCGCCGCGCTGATGGCCCGGCTCGACCGCGCGCTGGCCGACCCGCTGGCGCAGGACGGCCACCACTGGGTGCAGCGTGCCCAGCAGGGCTTCTGGGCGCTGCCGGCCA
>DATKFT010001180.1:0-14811 GCA_035544335.1 Pseudorhodoferax sp. | reverse complement strand
AACAACACGCCCGACGCCTCGTTCCCCTCGGGCGAGTGCGCCATGATGACGGGCTCCTCGGGCCTGTACGCCCGCGTGGCCAAGGACGCCAAGTTCGCCTACGGCATCGCAGCGCTGCCCTACTACCCCGATGTGGCCGGCGCGCCGCAGAACACCGTGATCGGTGGCGCCAGCCTGTGGGCCATCGGCGGCAAGAAGCCGGCCGAGTACAAGGGCGTGGCCGCGTTCTTCAGCTTCCTGTCCGACGCCGAGGTGCAGTCCGCCAGCCACAAGCGCACGGGCTACCTGCCGGTCACGATGGCCGCTTACGAGCTGACCGAGAAGTCGGGCTTCTACAAGCAGAACCCGGGCACCGATGTGGCCGTCACGCAGATGATCCGCAAGACCACCGACAAGTCGCGCGGCATCCGCCTCGGAAACTTCCTGCAGATCCGCACCATCATCGACGAGGAAGCCGAGCAGATCTGGAGCGGCAAGCAGAGTGCCAAGCAGGCCCTGGACAATGCCGTCAAGCGCGGCAACGAGCAGCTCGAGCGCTTCCAGCGCGCCAACAAGGGCTGACGGGTCTCGGGCGGCCGGTGATGCCGGCCGCCTTCTTGTATGGAAAAGCGCGTCCTCTTTCGCTCCGCCTGGCTGCCCTGGATGCTGATCGCACCCCAGATGGCCGTGGTGCTGGTGTTCTTCTTCTGGCCTGCCAGCCAGGCCATCGTGCAGTCGCTGCAGACCGAGGACGCCTTCGGCACCTCCACGGTCTGGGTCGGTCTGGACAACTTCGTCGCACTGTTCGAGGACGAGGCCTACCTGCAATCCTTCAAGGTCACGGCGCTGTTCTCGGCGCTGGTGGCGGGCGTCGGCATCGCGGTGTCGCTGGTGCTGGCCGTGTTCGCCGACCGCATCCTGCGCGGCTCGCTGGTCTACAAGACCTTTCTGATCATTCCCTACGCCGTGGCGCCCGCGGTCGCGGGCGTGCTGTGGGTGTTCATGTTCTCGCCCTCCATCGGCATCGTGGCCTACGGGCTGCACGCGATGGGCTACGACTGGAACCATCTGCTCAATTCCGGACAGGCGCTCACGCTGATCGTCGTGGCCGCGGTATGGAAGCAGATCTCCTACAACTTCCTGTTCTTCCTGGCGGGCCTGCAGTCCATTCCCAAGGCCTTGATCGAGGCGGCCGCGATCGATGGCGCGGGGCCCGTGCGCCGTTTCCTGTCCATCCAGCTGCCGCTGCTGTCGCCCACCACGTTCTTCCTGCTCGTCATCAACGTGGTCTACGCCTTCTTCGACACCTTCGCGATCGTGCACGCAACGACCGAGGGCGGGCCCGGGCGCGACACGTCCATCCTGGTCTACAAGGTCTGGCACGACGGCTTCAAGGCACTCGACCTGGGCGGGTCGGCGGCGCAGTCGGTGGTGCTGATGGCCATCGTCGTGGTGCTGACCATCGTGCAGTTCCGCTATGTCGAGAAGAAAGTGAACTACTAGCATGTGGCCCCCACGCTCCTCGCTTCGCGTCTCGCTGCCCCCCGAGGGGGCGCGTCAGAGCCTTCGGGCGGCCGGGCGGCACTGACATGGTGGAGCGCCGCCCGCTGTTGACGTTGCTCTCGCACCTGGTCCTGGTGCTGGGCATCCTGATCGTCGCCTTCCCGATCTACCTGGCCTTCGTGGCCTCCACGCACACGCGCGACGAGATCGTGCGGGTGCCCATGCCGGTCACACCCGGCAGCCACCTGGTGGAGAACTACACCGCGGCGCTGACCGGCACGGGCTCCACCCAGGGCTCGGCCGCGCCGGTCGGCCGCATGATGTGGGTCAGCCTGGTCACGGCGCTGGTCATCGCCTTCGGCAAGATCGCGATCTCGCTGCTGTCGGCCTTCGCGATCGTCTACTTCCGCTTCCCGTTCAAGAAGCTGGTCTTCTGGATGATCTTCATCACGCTCATGCTGCCCGTGGAGGTGCGCATCCTGCCCACCTACAAGGTGCTGTCGGACCTGCGCATGCTGAACACCTACGCCGGCCTCACGGTGCCGCTGATCGCCTCGGCGACGGCCACCTTTTTGTTCCGGCAGTTCTTCCTGACCGTGCCCGACGAGCTCGTGGAGGCCGCGCGCATCGACGGCGCCGGGCCCATGCGCTTCTTCAAGGACGTGCTGGTGCCGCTGTCGCAGACCTCCATCGCGGCGCTGTTCGTGATCCAGTTCATCTACGGCTGGAACCAGTACCTGTGGCCGCTCCTGGCCACGACGACCGAGGACATGTACCCCATCGTGATCGGCATCAAGCGCATGATCGCGAGCGGCGACGCGGCCACCGACTGGAACATCATCATGGCCACGGCGATCCTGGCCATGCTGCCGCCGGCGCTGGTCGTGGTGCTCATGCAGCGCTGGTTCGTCAAGGGCTTGGTCGATACCGAAAAATAAGCACATGGCGTCCATTTCCATCCGCAAGCTCATCAAGCGCTATGGCCACGGCGCCAAGGCGCTGCAGGTCATCCACGGCGTCGACGCCGAGATCCAGGACGGCGAGTTCGTCGTCATCGTCGGCCCCTCGGGCTGCGGCAAGTCCACGCTGCTGCGCATGGTCGCGGGCCTGGAAGAGGTCAGCGGCGGCGAGATCGCCATCGGGGCGCGCGTGGTCAACGACGTGGAGCCGGCCGAGCGCGACATCGCCATGGTCTTCCAGAACTACGCGCTGTACCCGCACATGACGAACTTCGAGAACATGGCCTATGGCCTGAAGATCGCCAAGGTGCCCAAGGACGAGATCCGCCGGCGCGTGGACAAGGCCGCGCAGATCCTGGAACTGAGCCACCTGCTGGACCGCAAGCCGCGCCAGCTGTCGGGCGGGCAGCGCCAGCGCGTGGCCATGGGGCGTGCGATCGTGCGCCAGCCGCAGGTGTTCCTGTTCGACGAGCCGCTGTCCAACCTGGACGCCAAGCTGCGCGCGCAGACCCGGCTGGAGATCCAGAAGCTGCACAACGAGCTGGGCATCACCTCGCTGTTCGTCACGCACGACCAGGTCGAGGCCATGACGCTGGCGCAGCGCATGATGGTCATGAACGCAGGCCGCATGGAGCAGTTCGGCACGCCCGAGGAGGTCTACCACCGGCCCGCCACCACCTTCGTGGCCAGCTTCATCGGCTCGCCGCCCATGAACCTCATCGAAGGCAGCGCCGAGGGCGCGCGCTTCACGGTTGGCGCGCAGCAGCTGGCGCTGCCGCAGCCGGCGCCGCGCGACGGGGCCCTGGTGCTGGGGCTGCGCCCCGAGCATGCCGAGCTGCGTGCCGACGGCCCCTGGCAGCTGGTCGTCGAGGCGGTCGAGATGCTGGGCGCCGAACGCCTGGTCTACGGCCGCATCGGCCAGAGCCTGTTCACCGTGCGCCAGGACGCGATGCTGGGCGCGCCGCGCATCGGCGACACCGTGGCCGTGGGCGTGCCGGCCGCGCAGCTGCATTGGTTCGACCCCGAAACCCGGCAGCGGCTGTGATGGCGGCGGATTGGCCCTATCCCGCCTGGGTCGCGCACCGCGGCGCCGGCAAGCTGGCGCCTGAGAACACGCTGGCCGCGTTCCGGCTCGGCGCCGCGCACGGCTACCGGATGTTCGAGTGCGATGTGAAGCTCAGCGCCGACGGCGTGCCCTTCCTGCTGCACGACGCGACGCTGGAGCGCACCACCAATGGCCAGGGGGCGGCGGGCGACAAGCCCTGGGACGAACTTTCGCGGCTCGATGCCGGCGGCTGGCATTCGCGCGCCTACGCCGGCGAGCCCCTGCCCACGCTGGCGGGTGTCGCGCGGTTCTGCCAGGCCAACGGCTGCCTGCTCAACATCGAGATCAAGCCCACGCCCGGTGCCGAGCAAGCCACAGGCGCAGCCGTGGCGGATGCGGCGGCCGCGCTGTGGGCCGGCGAGGCCGTGCCGCCCTTGCTGACCTCGTTCCAGGTGGCGTCGCTGCAGGCGGCCCAGGCTGCCCAGCCGGCGCTGCCACGCGGGCTGCTGCTCGACGCGCTGAGCGGGGACTGGCCCGAGGTGGCCCGGGGCCTGGATTGCCGCGTGCTGGTCTGCCGGCACAGCCTGTGGTCGGCTGCCCTGGCACAGCAGGCCGCCGCGCTGGGGCTGCGCATGGCCAGCTACACGGTCAACGACCAGGCCGAGGCGCAGCGCTTGCAGGCGCTCGGCGCGCACACCGTCATCACCGACCGCGTCGACCTGTTTGCACCCGCGGCCTGAGCCGGCCGCCGGCCGAACGGTCGAGATGCGCGGACCAGTGCGCGCATATTCCGTGCCAAATGTCGTTCGAGTTTGTTAAGGTCGTGCGCGGGTGCAGGGGGTTGTGTTCTGGTCGGCAGTTTGCAGGTGCCCTGTAGAGAAAGGGTTCGGCGCATGGTCGCTGCAGAGAAGTTTCAGGCGCGTGCGCTGCAGGTGCTGCGCGGCAGCCGTGTCTTCGGCCAGCTCGACGATGCCGTGCTCAACGATCTTGCGCGCTTTCTCGTGCGCCAGGATGTGCGCGGGGGGCATCAGGTGCTGCGCGAAGGCGATCCGTCGGACAGCATGCTGTTCGTGCTGAGCGGCCGGCTGCGGGTCTCGCGCACCAACCCGGACGGCAGCCTGCTGCTCTACAACGAGATCAGCGTGGGCGAAGGTGTGGGCGAGACCGGCATGATCCTGCAGCAGCCGCGCACGGCCGACGTGACCGCGGTGCGCGACTCCACGCTCGCGGTGCTGCACAGCGACAACTTCGAGGCGCTGCTCAAGCTGCAGCCGCTGGCCGTGAACCGCGTGTTCTCGCAGGCCATCTACAACCACCTGCGCCACGGCGCGCAGATCGCGCAGCGCCAGCTGGCCCAGTCCTTCGTGGTCGTGCCGCTGCACGTGGGCGCGCCGGCCGACGCGGTCGCGCGCGCGCTGGCCGCGGCCTTCGCCAAGACGGGCCGCGCGCGCCATCTGCCGCCGCCCGCCCCGGGCGCGGAGGGCCAGGAGGAGGGCGGCCGCAGCGACGCGCTGGAGGAGCAGTTCGACCACCTGGTCTACGAGGCCGAGCCGCGGCCCTCGGAGTGGACGCGGCGCGCGTTCCGCCAGGCCGACCAGGTGATCTACGTGGCGCGGTCCGACGCGCCGCTGGGCGTGGACGCGCTGGAGCAGCAGCTCTCGCGCGAGCCCGGCTACATGCTCAAGCGCAAGCACCTGGTGCTGATGCACGCGCCCGACGCGCAGGCGCCGCACGAGGTGCGGCGCTGGCTCGCGGGCCGCGCCTGCGAGCGCGTCTACCCGGTGCGGACCGACCATGTGGAAGACTTCGCGCGGCTGGCGCGCTTTCTGACCGGTACCGCCGTCGGCGTGGTGCTGGGCGGCGGCGGCGCCCGCGGCTATGCCCACCTGGGCATCCTGCGCGCGCTGCACGAGGCCGGCATCCCGATCGACATGGTGGGCGGCAACAGCATGGGCGCCCTGGTGGGCGCGCAGTACGCCTGCGACGTGCCGCTGGACGAGATCATGCGCAACACCCAGGCCTTCGCGGCCGGCGGCGAGCGGCTGACCCTGCCGCTGATCTCGCTGGTTTCGGGCTTTCGCGTGGAGCGCGACCTGCGCCGCATGTTCGGCGAGCGCAGCGTGGACAGCCTGTGGCGCCCCTTCTTCGCGGCCGCCTGCAACCTGTCCAAGGGCCACACCACGGTGCAGGACACCGGCCCGCTGTGGCGCGCCGTGCTGGCCAGCAACTCGCCGGCCGGGCTGTTCCCGCCTGTGCTGCACAAGGGCGACCTGCTCGTGGACGGCGCGATCCTGGAGAACGTGCCGGTCGGTGCGATGCGCATGCGGTTGGGCACGCCGCTGGAGCGCCGGCGCGGCAACGGCACCATCATCGCGATCGACGTGGACGTGCAGGAAGACCTGGCCGTGGCGCCCGGCCTGCCGCGCCTGTCGCGCCGCAGCGCGCTCAAGGGCCTGCTGACGCGCAAGCAGACCCAGCCCGGCATCGTCGAAATCCTGTACCGCGCGGGCCACATCGGCGGCCTGCACCAGCGCGCGGCGACCGTGGCGCAGGCGGACCACTACCTGGAGCCTCCGGTGGCCGGCTACTCGATGATGGAGCACAAGCGTGCGCCCGAGATCGTCGAGGCGGGCTACCGGTACGCGGTGGAGAGGATCGCGCAATGGACGCGCCCTTAGTCCAGGCCGGCACCGACGTCGACGGCGAGCGCGAGGGCCTGGCGCTTTCCTTGAGCCAGCGCGAGGTCTGGCTGGACCAGCGGGCCTGGCCCGGCAGCGCGCACCTGAACATCGGTGGCGGCGCCTTCCTGGTCGGCTTCCTGGACCTCACGGTGTTCCGGCGCGCGCTGGCCCATCTGGTGGCCGAGAACGAGGCGCTGCGGCTGGCGCCGCTGCCCGACGGCCGCCAGCGCCTGCTGGCGCCGACCGACGAGCCGGCGCTGGAGGTGGTGGACATCCGCGGCGCCGACGACCCCAAGGACGCGATGCGCCGCTGGTGGCAGCAGCGCATGACCGAGCCGTTCGCGCTGGACGGACGCTCGCCCTGGCGCTTCGCGCTACTGCGTGCGTCCGACCAGCTGCACGGGCTGACCATCCAGTTCCACCACCTGGTCATGGACGGCTGGGGCACCTCGCAGGTCATGCGCCGCTGGGCCGAAATCCACAACGCGCTGCTGGCCGGCGAAGCGCCGCCGGCGTCCGCCGTGCCGGGCTACAGCAGCTTCATCGCCGAGTCCAACGCCTACCGCAGCTCGGAGGGCTTCGCGCGCGACGCGCGCTACTGGCGCGAACGCATCCCCGAGCTGCCCACGCCGCTGATCGAGCGCCGCTTCAGCCAGGCCCGGCCGGACACGCTGCCGCCGGCCAGCCTGGCCTTCCACCGCGTCCCGCGCGCCGACTACGAGCGGCTGCGCCGCCACGCGGCCGAGCAGGGCCAGACGGTGTTCAACCTCGTGCTGGCCGCGCTGGTGCTGTACTTCGCGCGCATCTGCGAGCGGAGCGATGTGGTCGTGGGCGTGCCCAGCCTGAACCGCGGCGGGCGGCGCTACACCGACACGCTGGGCATGTTCGTGGGCGTCGTGCCGATCCGGATCGACGCCGCGCCCGACATGCCGCTCGCGCAGCTGGTGGCCAACGTGGGCGCCTCCATGCGCGCGGCGCTGCGCCATCCGCGCTATCCGCTCAGCGAACTCGGCCGCGAGCTGCAGATGATCCGCGCCAACCGCGACGGCCTGTTCGACGTGCTGCTTTCGTTCGAGCGGCAGGACTACGCCGTGTCCTTCGGCCAGGCCCAGCTGGTCGAGTCGCGCCAGCTGTTCTCGGGCGTGGCGCGCTTTCCGCTGGGCGTGACGGTCTGCGAATTCCATCCCACACAGGACGTGGAACTGGCGCTGGAAGCCAGCGCCGCCTGCTTCTCGGCCGGCGAGGTCGAACTGCTGGGCCGCCGGCTGTGGCATCTGGTGGAGACGCTGATCGCCGCGCCGCCCGAGGCCACGGTCGACAGCGTCGAGCTCTTGCCGCCCGAGGAGCGCTGGCACGTGGTGTCCGGCCAGCACAAGGAGGTGGCCTGGCACCAGGTGGTGCTGCCCTTCGTGAACCTGTTCGAGTACCAGGCGGCGCTGCGCCCCGAGGCGGTGGCGCTGGTCTGGGACGGCGGTGCCATGGACTACCTCACGCTGGACCGGCGCGCCAACCGGCTGGCGCGCACGCTGGTGCAGCGCGGCGCCGGGCGCGACACCGTCGTGGCGCTGGCGCTGGAGCGCTCGCCCGAGCTCGTCGTGGCGCTGCTGGCCGTTGCCAAGGCGGGCGCGGCCTTCCTGCCGCTGGACGTCGATGCGCCGACCGCGCGCCTGCAGGCCATCGTGCAGGAGAGCGGGGCGCTCACGCTGCTGGTCCAGCCGCGCCACGCCGGGCGGCTGGCCGGCGTGCACCCGGGCGCCATGGTGCTGGAGCCGGCCGGCGCGGAGCCCCCGGACGCCGACACCGCGGACACGCCGCCCTGCCGCCCGGCCGCGGCCGACCTGGCCTATGTGCTGTTCACGTCCGGCTCCACGGGCCGGCCCAAGGGCGTCATGGTCGAGCACGGCATGCTCTCGCGCCGGCTCATGTGGCTGTCGCGCGCCTGGGCCGTGGACGCGCGCGACCGCTCGGGCCAGGGCACGCAGGCCACCTTCGACCCCTCGCTGATCGAGCTGCTGCTGCCGCTGATCCATGGGGCCAGCGTGGCGCTGCCGCCCCCGGGCCGGCTGCTGCCCGAGACGCTGGCCGATTTCGCACTGCGCCATGGTGTGACCTTCATGGCCTTCGTGCCGTCCACGCTGGCGCGCTTCCTCGACGCGGCGGCCGGCCGCAGCGGGCTCCGGTTGCGCGTGGCCTGCTGCGGCGGCGAGGTGCTGCCGCCCGAGCTGGCCAGGCGCTTTCTCGAGGTGACGGGCGGGCGGTTGTTCAACGTCTATGGCCCGACCGAGGCCACCATCTTCGCCACGGCCTGGGAGTGCGAGGCCCAGCGCAGCCTCTCGGCCCTGCCGATCGGGCGGCCCATCGACGACACACGCATCTATGTGCTGGACCCGGCGCTGCGCCCGCTGCCGCTGGGCGTGGCGGGCGAGATCTTCATCGGCGGCGCGGCCGTGGCGCGCGGCTACCTGCACCGGCCCGAGCTCGATGCGCTGGCCTTCGTGGCCGATCCTTTCCACGCGGGCGAGCGCATGTACCGCACCGGCGACCGCGGCTGGCTGGCCAGCGACGGCCATCTGCACTTCGTCGGCCGGCTGGACCGCCAGGTCAAGCTGCGCGGCTACCGCATCGAACTGGGCGAGATCGAAGCGGCCCTGCTGGCCATCGACGGTGTGCAGCAGGCCGCCGCCGACCTGCGCGAGGCGCGCGGCAAGCCCGCCATCCTGGCCTGGGTGCAGGCGCCCGGCCAGAGCGCCGAGCGCCTGCATGCGCTGCTGCGCGCCCGGCTGCCGGACTACATGCTGCCGGCCAGCATCACGCTGCTGGCCGAGCTGCCGGCCAGCAGCACGGGCAAGATCGACTACCGGCAGCTGCCGGACCCGGTGGTGGCGCAGGGCTCGGCCTCGCGCGCGCCGCTGAACGACACCGAGCGCGCCGTGCTCGAGGTCTGGAAGGAGGTGCTGCAGCTGCCCACGCTGGGCGTGCAGGACAACTTCTTCGATCTGGGCGGCGATTCGCTGGCGGCCGTCAACATGATGAGCGGGCTCGAGCGCGTGCTGGGCCGCCGGGTGCCGCTGTACCTGATCACCGAGCACCCCACGGTGGAGAGCCTGTCCGCCGCGCTGCAGCAGCATGGCGGCCCGCCCGGCCTGCTGCTGTCGCTGGGCGGCAGCGGGCGCGTGCCGCTGTACCTGGCCGCCTCCGGCCATGGCGACCTGCTGCGGCTCCAGAACCTGGGGCCGGCGCTGGGCGAGGCCTGCAGCCTGTACATGCTGCAGCCGCCGCCGGACCAGGCCATCCAGACCATCGCCGAACTGGCTGCGCTGTACGCCGAGCGCATCCGCTCCCAATCGCTGGCCGAGGGCTTCGAGGGTGGCTGGGTGGCGGGCTTCTCGGTGGCCGGCATGGCCGCACTCGAGACCGCGCGGCTGCTGCAGCGTTCGGGCTGGCCCGTGCGGGGCCTCGTGCTGCTGGACACCACCTTCCCGAGTTCGCTGCTGGGCGGCACGGCGGCCTGGCGCGCCACGGGCTGGCTGGTGCGGCACCTGCACATCCAGGACCTCGCGATGAACGGCCGCCGCCTGGGCGCGATGTTCAACGACCCCGGCCTGGTCAGCCAGGTCATGGCCCTGCGCGGCTACCGGCCCGTGGCCTTCGAGGGAACGACGCTGCTGGTGCGCACCTCGGGACTGCGGACCTGGGACCGCTGGTTGTTCAAGCCCTGGCGGCGCCTGCTCGGGCGGCGGCTGCGGGAGGTCGAGATCGCGGGCATGCACGGCACCATGTTCGATGCGCACCATGTCGCCGAGCTGGCCGCCGTGCTGCGCCAGGCCATGCAGGAGGCCGCGTGAGCATGCCGCCCGGAGCGGCGCTGCGCGGGCGCCTGTGGGCGCTGGTGCTGGCGCTCGTGGCGCTGGCCGCGCTGGCCGCGGCCTGGACCTGGTCGCCCATGCGCGAATGGCTGGACATGGAGCGCATCGTCGGCGGCCTGCGCGAGCTCGGCCAGGCCTTCGGTCCGGTGGCCGCGACCGTGGGCTTCGGCCTGGCGCTGGCGCTGGCCGTGCCGCTGACCTTTCTGACGCTGGCCACGCTGGTGGCCTTCGGCCCCTGGACCGGGTTTCTGACCTGCATGGCCGGCGCGGCACTGGGGGCCGCGATCAGCCATGGCCTGGGCGCGCTGCTGGGCCGCGAGGTCGTGCAGCGCCTGGGCGGGCCGCGCGTGAATGCGGTCAGCCAACGCCTGGCCGACCACGGCCTGCTGGCCGTGGTCGCGATCCGCATGGTGCCCGTGGCGCCGTTCGCCATCGTCAACATGGTGGCGGGCGCCTCGCAGATCAGCCTGCGCCACATGCTGCTGGGCACCGCCATCGGCATGGCGCCCGGCACGCTGGTCATGGCCTTCTTCGTGGAGCAGATCGTCGCGGCGCTGCGCGACCCGGGGCCGCTGGCCTATGCGCTGCTGGCCGGCGCCGTGTTGCTGGTCGTGGGCGCCGGCATCGGCGCCAAGCGCTGGATCCGGCACGTGGAGGCGCAGCGCGCCGCCACGGCGCTCGAGTTCAAAGGACCCGGTTGAACCAGGCCAGCGACAGGCCCGCGGAGATCAGCGCGAGCAGCGCGCCGACCATGGCCAGCAGCGCCGAGATCTCGGTCTCCTTCTTCTCGACCGTCAGGCGCGAGCTCAGCGTCTGGTAGACCTTGCGCAGGTTCTCGGCCGAGCCGGCATAGAAGTACTCGGCCTGCGTGCGCGTGGCCACGGCCTTGAGCGTCTCCTCGTCCAGGCGCACGCGCATGGACCAGCCCTCGAAGCCGATGGTCTCGCCGTCCACCGTGCCGATGCCCACCGTGTAGACGCGCACGCCGCGGTCGGCTGCCATCTTGGCCGCCTCCAGCGTGTCCACGCCCGTGGTGCGCTGGCCGTCGGTCAACAGGATGATGGCGGCCGAATCGTAGGAGCCCGGCGCGACCGGCGTGAACTCCTTGAGGTCGCCCTTGGCCGCCAGTTCCTTGTCCAGTGGCACGCCGCGCGGGCGCTCGCGGCCGTAGGTCATGGCGCCCACGTCGATGCCGGCGTCGGGGAACAGCTCGGCCAGCGACACCACGATGGCACTGCCGATGGCCGTTGCACGCTGCAGCTGGAACTTGTCGATCGCGACCACGAGGTCTTCGCGCGACAGCGTGGCCGGCTGCACCACCTGGGCCGTGCCGGCGAAGGCCACGATGCCCACGCGCACATGGCGCGGCAGGTCGGCGATGAAGGCCTTGGCCGCGTTCTGTGCGGCCACGAGCCGGTTGGGCTGCACGTCCGTCGCACGCATGCTGCCCGACACGTCCATGGCCAGGATGATGGTTTCCTGCTGCGAGGGCAGGCTGACCACGGCCATGGGCCGGGCGGCGGCCAGCATCAGCGCGCACAGCGCGAGCAGGAACAGCAGCGGCGGCAGATGGCGCTTGAAACCCTGGCGCACGCCCATGGCCTCGCGCACGATGGACAGGCTGGCGTAGCGCAGCGCGGTCTTCTTGCGCCGGCGCAGCAGCCAGACGTACAGCAGCACCAGCACAGGCGCCAGCGCCAGCAGCCAGAGGAACTGGGGCCAGAGAAAGTTCATGGACGTTCTCCCCGTGGACTACGCGGCCCGGGCCGCATGCAGATGGGTGGGCAGGCCGCCGCCGGCACCGGAAAGCCGGCTGCGCCGGCGGCGCAGCTCGGCAAAGCGCACGATGGCGGCCGCCAGGTCGTCGTCGGTGGACAACTCCAGCGCGTCCACGCCGGCTTCCGCCAGGGCCTGGCGCAGCTCGGCCTCGCGCTGCGCGGCGATGCGCGCGAAGCGCTTGCGGAAACCGGCGTCCGAGGTGTCCACGAGCAGCTGCTCGCCGGTCTCGGCGTCACGGATCGGGATCAGGCCCAGGTCGGGGAGTTCCAGCTCCAGCGGGTCGAGCAGGCGCACGGCCAGCACCTCGTGGCGCTGCGCGAGCTGGGCCAGCGGCTTTTCCCAGCCCGGTGCGCTGATGAAATCCGAGACCACGAACACCGTGGCACGCCGGCGCATCAGCCCACCGGCGGACTGCAGCAGCTCGTGCAGGTGCGTGATGCGGCCGGGTTCGGCCGCGGGGCTGGGGACGGATTCCACGGGCAGCATGCGGTGCAGCAGGTCCAGCACATGCAGGCGGCTGGCGCGCGGCGGCAGCACCTGGTCCAGCCCCGCGCCGTAGAGCATGGCGCCCACGCGGTTGCCGTGGCGCGTGAGCAGCCGCGCGAGCACGGCCACGAAGGCGGCCGAGACCTCGCGCTTCTTCTGCTGGCCCGAGCCGAAGTCGACCGAGGGCGACAGGTCCAGCAGGAACCAGGCCGACATCTCGCGGTCTTCGGTGAACACGCGCACATGGGGTTGCTGCAGTCGCGCCGTGACGTTCCAGTCGATGTGGCGCACGTCGTCGTGGTGCTGGTACTCGCGCAGGTCGGCCAGGTCCATGCCGATGCCGCGCATGAGCGTGCGGTAGTCGCCCTGCAGCAGGCCGTCGAGCCGGCGCAGCACGGTCCACTCCAGCCGGCGCAGCAGGCGCTCGGCCTGGGCGGCGGGGGCCGCCGCCGGGGGCTGGGGGTCAGGCCGCGAGCTTTTCATGTTCGAGCGGCTTGGCCGGGGCCGGGATGCGCGCCATGATCTTGCCGACCAGCGCGTCGGCCGTGACACCTTCGGACAGCGCCTCGTAGGACAGTGCCAGGCGGTGCCGCAGCACGTCGGGCACCAGGTCGCGCATGTCCTCGGGCAGCGCATAGCTGCGCCCGCGCAGCATGGCCAGCGCGCGCGCACCCTCGGTCAGGTTGATCGTGGCGCGCGGGCTCGCGCCGAAGGTGATGAAGCGCGCGAGGTCCTTGAGCCCGTGGGCCTCGGGCTGGCGCGTGGCCGAGACCAGCTTGACCGCGTACTGGATCAGCGAGGGGTCGACATAAATGCGGCGGCATTCCTGCTGCAGCGCCGCGAGCTGCGCGGTGTCGGCCACCTGCGCCACCTGCACGGCCGGGCCGGTCACGCGCGTGACGATCACGAATTCTTCCTCGTCGCTCGGGTAGTCGACGAGCACCTTCATCATGAAGCGGTCGACCTGGGCCTCGGGCAGCGGGTAGGTGCCCTCGGTCTCGATCGGGTTCTGCGTCGCCATGACCAGAAAGGGTCGCGGTACGCGGTGGGTTTCGCCTGCGATCGTGACCTGGCGCTCCTGCATGACCTCCAGCAGCGCGCTCTGCACCTTGGCCGGTGCGCGGTTGATCTCGTCGGCCAGCAGCAGATTGGTGAACACCGGCCCCAGCGCGGTGGCGAAGTCGCCCGTCTTCTGGTTGTAGATGCGCGTGCCGACCAGGTCGGCCGGCACCAGGTCGGGCGTGAACTGGATGCGCTTGAACTGGCCCTGGATGGTCTCGGCCAGGGTCTTGACCGTGAGCGTCTTGGCCAGCCCCGGCACGCCCTCCACGAGCAGATGGCCCTGGGCCAGCATGGCCACCATCATGCGTTCGAGGAAGCGGTCCTGCCCGACGACCACGCGCTTGACCTCGTAGAGGATCTGCTCCATCAGCTGGGCGGTCTCAGGGCTCTGGGTGCTGGCGTCGCTCATGGAGGGGTCCTCAGGGTGGTCAGAAGGGATGCAGGCCGACGGCGGAGGCCGCGTTCTCGATCGGCACGGCAAAGCCGATGCCCACGAAGGTGCGCTGCTGCGAGGGGTTCAGGATGGCGGTCACGATGCCCACGACCTGTCCATCCATGGTCACCAGCGGGCCGCCGGAGTTGCCCGGGTTGGCCGCGGCGTCGAACTGGATCAGGTTGTTCATCATGTGCTTGCCCTCGGGCGAGCGGAACGAGCGGCCCAGGCCGGACACGACGCCCGCCGAGGTGGAGGGGCCGATGCCGAACGGGAAGCCCACCGCCACGACCTGGTCGCCGGGCATGAGGTCGGCCGTCGAGCGCATGGTGGCCGCGATCATGTCGTCCGGGATCTTGTGGGCCTGCAGCACCGCGAGGTCGTTCTCGGGCTGGGTGCCGGTCACGCTGGCCGTGCTTTCCAGGCCGTCCGAGAAGGTCACCTTGATGGTCTGCGCGCCCGAGACCACATGCAGGTTGGTCAGGATGATGCCCTTGTCGACGATGACCACGCCCGTGCCCACGCCTTGCTCGACCTCCTCCTTGCCGTCCTTGCTCTTGACGAAGCCCATCACGCGCACGACCGAGGGGATGATGGCCGCATAGGCCTTGGCCGCCGGCGAGGGCAGCACGTTGGTCTCCAGCGTGCGCAGCACGGCCGCGTCGATGTCCTTTTGCGTGAGCACGCGCGCGCCGGGCCGCCAGGCCAGCGAACCGGCGGTCAGCGCGGCGCCGGCCAGCAGCACGATGGCGGTCCACAGCACACGCGGATCGCGCAGCCAGCGCCGGCGCGCGGGCGCATGTGCCGCTGGCGCGGGGGGCGGCGCGTCCTGTGCGCCGCCGGGAGCGGGGAGGGGGGAGGGGGGCGTCGCATCCGTGTCCGCCGGCTGGGGCCGGACACGGGACGCACTGCTGTAAAGAGCCGGCCTGCGCATCGGGAATCACCTCGGATGGGACGTTGTGCGGATCTACGCGATGACAGTACCACGGTTCATTGCGGCGCGCACCCGGCTGCGGCC
>DATKFT010001179.1:0-2295 GCA_035544335.1 Pseudorhodoferax sp. | reverse complement strand
ACGACCGGGTCGCGCTGCGGGTGGAGCAGTTGGCTGGAGCGTGGCATGGCGGCGATTCTGCCGGCTGCCCCGCTTTGGCGCTTGGGGGACTGTCCCATAGGCTACAAGGCCACCGCCCGCCCGCGATAATCCCGTCATGCGAATCCGATTCACCAAGATGCATGGAGCCGGCAACGACTTCGTGGTGCTGGACGAGACGCGCGGCCGGCTCGGGCTGCGCGAGGACCAGTACCGCTTCCTCGCCGACCGGCATTTCGGCGTGGGCGCCGACCAGATCCTGACCGTGCGGCCGTCCACGGGCCCCGGCGTGGACTTCGAGTACGTGATCCACAACGCCGACGGCGGCGAGGTGGAGCAGTGCGGCAACGGTGCGCGCTGCTTCTTCCAGTACGTGCGCGAGCATGGCCTAACGGACAAGGTGGCCTTGCGCGTGCACACGGCCGCCGGCGTGATCGCGCCGTCCATGGGCGATGACGGCCGTGTGACGGTGGACATGGGCCCGCCGGTGTTCGAGACCGCGCGCGTGCCCTTCGACGCGGCCGGCCTGGAGCCGCAGGGCGCCAGCGCCGTCGGTCCCTGGAAACTGGCGCTGGGCGTGGACGCCGACAGCCCCACGGTGGAGGTGGCCGTGCTGTCCATGGGCAACCCGCATGCCGTGCTGCGCGTGGACGACGTGGACACCGCGCCCGTGGCCGAGCAGGGCCCGCGCATCGAGCACCACCCGCGCTTTCCGAACCGCGTGAACGCCGGCTTTCTGCAGGTGCTGGACCGGCGCAGCGTGAAGCTTCGCGTCTACGAACGCGGCGCCGGCGAGACGCTGGCCTGCGGCACCGGTGCCTGCGCGGCCGTGGTGGCCGGCATCCAGCAGGGCTGGCTGGACAGCCCGGTCGATGTGCAGACGCGCGGCGGCCTGCTCACCATCGCCTGGGACGGCACCGGCCAGTCGGTGCGCATGACCGGCCCGGCGCAGACCGTCTTCGAAGGCGAAATCGACATCCCGGGATGAGAACACCCCCAGTCTCCGCGCTGCGCGCCGTGCCAACCCTCTCGAGGAGGCACATCCAGCGGTCTGGCAGGGCCAGTCCCGCGGATGTCGCTGGCATGGCCTGCTCCGCGGCCTTCGGTACCGCTGCCTGCGTGTCGCGGCTGCACGGTGCCGCACTCTGATCGCACCCATTTGCGGAAAAGTACAAGCATGAATGCCAACAACCCGATCACCGAAGACGACATCGCCAATTTCCTGATCCACACGCCTTCGTTCTTCGAGCGCCATGCCGAGGTGCTGACGGCCGTGCAGATGACCAGTCCGCACGGCAACCGCGCCGTGAGCCTGCAGGAACGCCAGGCCGAGATGCTGCGCGAGAAGATCAAGGGCCTGGAGCACCGCATCATGGACATGGTGCGCCATGGCAACGAGAACGTGCTGATCGCCGACAAGCTGCAGCGCTGGGCGCGCGGCCTGCTGCGCGCGCGCGCGCCGGTCGAGCTGCCGCAGCGCATCGTGGCCGAGGTGCAGTCGCAGTTCGGCGTGCCGCAGGCCGCGATCAAGGTCTGGGGCGTGACGCCGGACTACGCGGGACATGGCTTCGCCCAGGGCGTCAGCGACGACGCCAAGAGCTTCGCGACCTCGCTGACGGCACCGTTCTGCGGCGTCAACCCGGGCCTGGAGGCCGTGCAATGGCTGCCCGAGCCGGCCCAGGCCATGTCGGTGGTGCTGATGCCGCTGCGCACGGGGGACATCAGCAGCCCCGAGCCGGCGTTCGGCATGCTGGTGCTGGCCTCGCCCGATCCCGCGCGCTTCGAGCCCGGCATGGGCACGGACTTCCTGCAGCGCATCGCCGAGCTCGCCAGCGCAGCGCTGTCGCGCCTGCAATAGGGCAGGCCCTGGCAGGGGCGCACCGCCATGGACGATGACGCGCTGGTTGCGCGCTACCTCGCCTACCAGCGCGTGGAGCGCCGCCTGGCCGAGCGCACGCTGGCCCTGTACCAGGCGGACCTGGACAAGCTCTGCGCGTTCGCGCTCTCCGCGGGCGTGGCACTGCGCGCCGTGCACGGCGCCCACGTGCGGCGCTGGGTGGCGCAGATGCATGCGGGCGGGCGCAGCGGGCGCGGCATCGCGCTGATCCTGTCGGGCTGGCGCGGCCTGTACGCCTGGCTGGGCCGCGAGGGCCTGGTCGATGCCAATCCCGTGCAGGACGTGCGGGCGCCCAAGGCGGGCAAGCCGCTGCCCAAGGCGCTCAGCGCGGACGAGGCCGTGCAGCTCGCGGAGTTCACGAGCGAGGCCGACGAGCCCTG